>NZ_JCADBW010000007.1:0-97090 GCF_059264685.1 Faucicola sp. SE7633
AATAAGGCTCGTCACCTTGGGTTAATGCAATTTCATACCAGTACTTTGCTTGCTAGCATAGTGCATAATTTAAAAACTGCCCTAGGCTTGAAGCGAAAATATGGGGTCGCTTAGGGTTATTGTGTCTGTTGGTTGGTAAAACTAGCCAATAGACGTTAATTTACGGCAATTTAGGAGGCTTTTATGCCAATTCGGTGACTTTTTTCGCTTCTTTAACACCAATTCCTGTTTTTAGTTGAGTTTGAAATTGGTGTCGAGAGATGGTCGCTGGTTTGTGCAAAGGTCTCCTAAATGTGTTTGGGCGGATTATTTAGCGGTTAATTCTGATTTTGCGCCCAATCGTCTTATGATAACCTTTTGACAAAAAGCACTTGCCGTGATTGACAAGGACGGCTGGGCGCGTAAGGAATGATACGGCAGATGATTACGTTACGACAATTGGAATTTGCGCTGGCGGTGGCGAAGTATAAGCATTTTAAACGCGCGGCAGAGGCGTGTAGTATTTCGCAATCGGCGTTGAGTCTTGGTATTGCTGAGCTTGAAAAACAGCTTGATACGCAGATTTTTGAGCGCAATAACAAACAGGTGCTGATCACGCCGATTGGTGAGGAGATTTTGGCACGGGCGCAGCGTGTGTTCTCTGAGGTCAATGACTTGGTGACGCGTGCGCAAAGCCACCAAAGCCCCCTTGCCTATCCCATGACGATAGGCATGATTCCAACGATTGCGCCGTTTTTGTTGCCCAAAGTCTTGCCCGATTTACGCGCGCAATTTCCTGATTTTAAGCTGACGGTGGTCGAAGAGCAGACCGAACGCCTGCTGGATAAGGTGCGTTATGGGGTGATTGATACGGCGATTATCGCGTTGCCCTATGCCACCGATGGGTTATTGACGTTTGAGTTTTGGGCAGAGAATTTTTTGGCGGTGGTCGCGCCCAATGACAGCCGTGCGGTGCTGCCTGAGCTTGACAGTGAGCATTTGTTGGATAGTCCGCTGTTGCTGCTTGGTGAGGGGCATTGCTTGACTGATCACGCGCTGGCGGTGTGCCATGTGGATAAGCGCCGTATGCGCGAGGCGTTTAGCGATGCCAGTTTGACGACGCTGATTCAGATGGCGCTAAGCGGCATGGGGACGACGCTGGTGCCTGAGCTTGCGCGTCAGCAGATTCACCAACAAAACCCAAATGTGGCGTTGATTCCGCTGGCTGAGCCTGGCCCGCATCGACGGTTGGCGTTTGTCACCAGGCTTAATTATGCGCGTGTGGATGATATCAGTTTGCTGGGCAATCGGTTTGCCGAGACGTTAAAACAAGACCAAGCGCGCAAGCAGGCGCAAACGGTGGCATAGCGTTTGGCAGCTTGTGTCAATTTTTTACTTGACTTCCTCCCCTCCCTATCGTTCGGGGATTCCTTCTGCAAGACGGTTAGACCTGCCGCAAACCTAAGACAATGGCAACCGCCCGTACGACACACCGTACATCTTAGGTTCTTATTTTAAGCTAATCCTACCGTTAGGATTGTCATAGACACGAATTAGCTTAAGTGTGTGTTTGAAAACGTCTTACCAGTTAAGTTACTGCGTACTCGCAATTTAGTCTTAACTTAACTGTGGAATGTAAGACATTGAATATAGTGAGATGAGTATAGCAAAACTTATCACATTTAACAATTGCCTTATATCCACCGCCTGAAGTCGCAAGTTTACGGCAACGAATGATAAACCGCCAGCCAAATCGCTAAAGCTTGGCGGTTTTTTGTTGGCGGGCGTTGGGCTGTCTATGCTGTCTGGGGCAAATTTGCGTGATTTGCGAAGACGTTTTTAATCATTGCACTTTTTTTGGCAACGCGCTAGGATGAGCGACATAGATGAGAGGCACTAAGCGTCTATTTTTGCTATGTTTTATTTTGCTATATGGTATTTTTAAACGATTTGTGAGGATGTCACCGCTATGCTCAGTTTGTTACACACGTCTGATTGGCATTTGGGGCGGCGGCTGCATGGCATGGCGCGTTATGCTGAGTTTGAGCGGTTTTTGGCGTGGCAGGTGGCGGCGTTACGTGCGCAAGCCATTGATGTGCTGCTGATTGCGGGTGATATTTTTGACACCATGACCCCAAGCGCGCGTGCACAGGCATTGTATTACAATTTTTTGGTGCAGGCGGCGCAGATTTGCCGCCATGTGGTGGTGGTTGGCGGCAACCACGATTCGGCGAATTTTTTGAACGCGCCTAAGCCATTGCTCAAGGCGTTTGACATCCACGTCATCGGCAGTATCAGTGATACGCGCCGTGATGATTTGTTGGTGTTAAACGATTGTGATGGCGTGCCTGAGCTGATTGTGCTGGCGGTGCCGTATTTGCGCGACCGCGATATTCGCCAAGTCAGCGCAGGCGAGAGCCTAGCCGATAAGTCACAAAAACTCAAGCACGGCATTACCCAGCATTACGGCGAGATGACCGAGCTTGCCAAAGCTGAGCAGGCGCGGATTTTGGCGGCGTATGGGCGGCATGTGCCGTTGGTTGGTACGGGGCATTTATTCACGGCTGGCGGTTCGACAGGTGATGGCGTGCGAGAATTGTACGTCGGTTCATTGGCGCACGTTGGCGCGGATATATTTGACAGCGCGTTGGATTATGTTGCGCTGGGGCATCTGCATTTGCCGCAAACGGTGGCCGGGCAGGCGCGGATTCGCTACAGTGGATCACCGATAGCGATGGGGTTTGGTGAGCTCAAGCACGATAAACTGGTGCATATCGTGCGTTTTGGCGAGGCGGTGGCGCTCGATGATTTCTTGGCTCACGCGGCGGCTAACCTTACGCCAGATACGCCAAAAGATTTAGCTTTACAGCCATTTGCCCATGAACGCCTCAGCCCCACTGTGCTGCTTGAGTCGCTGCGCGTGCCTGTGTTTCAGCGGCTGGCGCGTGTTAGCGGCGATTGGCAAACGATTGCCAAGGCGTTAGAGGATTTAAAACAATCGGGCGAGGTGGTGTGGCTTGAGGTGACTTACACAGGCGATGAGGCGTTGCCCGATTTTGTCGGGCAGGTCGATGCGTTGGTGGCCGACAGCCGCTTGCTGGTGCTCAAAAAAATCAACCAAACCGAGAGCACGGCTATTTTACACGCCCAAACGCCCGATGAGTCGCTACAAGATTTGGACGTGCATGAGGTGTTTGAGCGTCGGCTGGCAGTCAGTCACACGAGTGATGCGCAAAAGGATATGCTGCGCGCGCTGTATGCCGAGGTGCTCACGCGTATGCAAGACAGCGGTACACAAATCGCGCAATCCTAAAATCCCAAACCCGTTTTTATCCACCTAAGTTAGTCCAAACTATCATGAAAATCTTGGCTTTACGCTTTCAAAATTTAAATTCATTGCGCGGTGAGTGGCAAATCGACTTTCGCCACCCAAGCTATGCCAACGACGGTATTTTTGCCATCACGGGCAAAACAGGCGCAGGTAAAAGTACGATTTTGGACGCGATTTGTTTGGCATTGTATGGCGAAACCCCACGATTGGGCGAACTATCCAAAAGCCGCAATGAGCTGATGTCGCGCCAGACGGGCGTATGTTTTAGCGAGGTGATTTTTGCCACCCAAGACGGTGAGTATATTTGTCACTGGGCACAGTGGCGTGCACACCACAAGGTGGATGGTATATTACAATCGCCCCAGCATGAGCTTGCCGAACACGGCCCAGATGGCAAGGGCAACGTCATTGAGCACCAAACACGCAAGGTCAAAAACGCGGTTGTTGCGCTGACGGGACTGGATTTTGAACGTTTTACGCGCTCGATGTTGTTGGCGCAAGGCAGTTTTGCCAAGTTTTTGCAGGCCAATGCCGATGAACGCTCACCGCTGCTTGAGCGTATCACAGGCACGACGATTTATGCCGATATTTCTGTCAAGGTGCATGAGCTTAAACGCGAGCGCGAACAGGCGTTGGCGCGTTTAAAGGATAATCTACAGGGTTTACAGCTACTTGACGCGGATAAACTGGCGGCACTAAACGCGCAAGCGACCAGGTTGGACGCTGAGCTCACCGCCAACCAGCAAGCCATCCAACAGCTACAGACCGCCGAACAACGCCAAAAAAATCTGGATACCTTGCGCCACAATTTACACGCGTATCAAACGCAGCTTGCGGACATTCAAAACCAAATCCATGACTTTGCACCCAGCCAGCGCAAACTACAACGCGCCAAGCAAGCGTTGGAGTTGGCAGGCGACTACCGCGCGCTGCAGCTTGCCCGCACACGCCACCAGCGCACACAAGCCGAGCACGCCGCCTTAAGCGACCAACGCCCTGCCTGCCAAGCCGCCGCCCACCACGCCCAAACGCAGACCGCTGAGCATCTAGCCAGTTATCAGCAGCGCGATCAAGCATGGCGCGACGCACAGCCCATGCTCAACCGTGTGCGCGAGCAAGACGCGACTTTGCGCCAATTAATCAGCCAGCAACAAGATCGCCAACGCGCACAAAACGAGCAAAACAGCCATTTACAACAGCTAAACCACACCCTACACCAACAACAAGCCAACTACACGCACGCATGCCAAACTGAACAAACCCTAGCCGAGCGTTTAGCCCAGCCCATTTGGCAAAATTTGTCGCAAACCATCACCCGTGTAGAAGGTCTCGCCGCCAATTTGGCAGATATCGAAACGCGCTATAGCAACGCACAAACCGACCAACACCGTCTAGCCGAAGCCGAGCGCGACAATATCAACCAACAACGCCAATTAAACGCCAAGCTGACCGAATTAAACGCCAAACTCGCCACCCAACAGACGCATGTAAACAATACGCAGCAGCTCATGGCAACGCTACTGGCAGATAGCAGCCGCAGCGATTGGCAGCAACGCCATACCCAACTGACGCGCCTTGAACAAGCCTTGCAGCGCCTTGACGAGGTACAAACCCAAGCCCGAGCCAACCAAAACGCGCAGCAGCAACTTCACAGCAGATACGCTACCTTGCAACAAACATTGGCCCAGCTTGCTACCGATATTGACACGCAAACTCGCGAGCAACAGCACACCAATGCGCGCGTTACACTACTCAATGACAACTTAAAACTGCTGTATAAAATCGCTGATTTACAAAGTGAACGCACCCATTTGATAGACGGCGAGCCTTGTCCCTTGTGCGGTGCGACCACACACCCGTACGCCAGCCATCAGCCTGCCGCGCCAAACACTACCGAGCAGCAGCTTAGCCACGCACAAGCCGAGCTTGCCAGCATCACCCAAGCGCTTGAACAGCTGCGCCTACAGCAAGCGCGCGAACAGCAAAATCAGCAGCAAATCACCGACCAATTAGCCAACTACGCGCACGAACAACAGCACATTGCCGCCAAACTGACCGATTTATACGCCAGCATTGGCACGTTAGATACCGATAACCATTATCAACATCTGACCGACAGCACACGCACCAACGCCGCCTTACAAGACGTACAGCGCATGCTTGCTGCAACACAAACCCGTTTAGATAATATCGAACGCGCCGAGCAGCAGCTTGAACAGGCGTCCACCGCCCACCAAACCCTACAACAAGCCGTGCAAGCCTGCCAAAATCAGCATCATCTATTGGCGCACCGACAGCAATCGTTAGCAGAACAACTTGCCGATCACCATGACCGTCTAAACGATCTGACCAAACAGCTTAACCGCGTACAACGCGAAATCAGCACCCAACTTGCGCCGTATCAAACCCTAACCGTGCCGCCGTTTGACCTTACGCAGCCCATCAGCAGCCGATCACTAACCAAGATACGCCACAGCCTAGATACGCTACAAAACCAAATTCATGCCGACCAGCAGCAGCTGAGCACCAACCAACAGCGCAAAGCCGAGCTTGAGCAAACCTTGACACGTTTGACCGCCGAGCAAACCAGCCTACAGACCCATTTGGCACAAGCCGAACAAGACCTGCAAAACTTACAGCGTCATATTGCACAACAACACGCCCAGCGACACGCACTATTTGGTGACAAAAACCCCGATACCTACGCTGAGACATTAAGCAAAAACCGCCATACCGCGCTGGATAATTGGCAAACTGCCCAACAAACACAAACTGATGCCGCGCACGCGCTACAAACCCTCAATGCCGATATTGCCCGACTTGCCAGCCAGTTGATTGATGACCAACACGACATGCAACAGCAGACCACTGCCCTGCATACGCGTTGGGCACAAGTTGGCTTTGTCGATGAAGCCGACTATCAAGCCGCCACATTAAGCGAAGCCGAGCGCACGATGCTACAGCAAACTGCCGATGCGCTTGCCCAAACGCTTGTACAAACCCAAAGCAAGCAGCGCGAAACGCAAGAGCGTTTAACCGTGCTTGAGCAATCATCGGTCGCACCCGAACTTGCTGCGCTGTCTGCTCAAGCATTGGGCGAACGCCTTGCCCAAACCACTGCCGAGCAACAAACCTTGAGCGAGCAACGCGGCAGCGTACGCCAACAGCTCACCCAACAACGCCAACGCCAAGACCAACAACGCGGTCTATTAGACACCATCGCCGCTGCCGAAGCCGAATACCGCGACTGGCAACTGCTGCACGACCTCATCGGCTCCAATGATGGCAAAAAATTCCGCAACTTTGCCCAAAACCTGACCTTAAATGTCGTCGTACACAACGCCAATCGCCAGCTTGCCAAAATGTCTGACCGCTATTTATTGATTACTGCCCCCGATGAGTCCTTGATGCTCAACGTGATCGATAAATACCAAGGCGGTGAGCAGCGCACAAGCAAAAACCTATCGGGCGGTGAAAGCTTTATCATCAGCCTAGCCTTGGCGCTGGGGCTATCGCATCTGGTCGGCGAGCACATCCGCGTGGATTCGTTGTTCTTAGATGAAGGCTTTGGCACGTTGGATGAAGACGCGCTTGACATCGCGCTTGATACCCTAACCAGTCTGCACGAGGCAGGCAAGTTTATTGGTGTGATCTCACACGTGACCGCGCTTAAAGACCGCATCGCCAACCAAATTCAAGTTATCCCCACAAGTGGCGGTATCAGTCAAATCAAGGGCAATGGCGTGCAACGGCTTGGCTAAAACGTGGCTTGTCGCCAGCGTGGTGTGCCATTGGGCGGTACAAAATCGCGCATTGTTTGACCGTTGGCGATTTGCTATACTCAAGACCAACGAGGCGTTTTTATCATGTTAATAAATTTAATTTAATGTTAAAAAATATGGCTACCCAACCCAATTCTGTGACCGCTTGGGCGCACGATCGCCCGCAATCGCTGCTTGAACGCGGTATCGTGAGCTTTGACCGCGCCCTGCGTGCCATCGTACCCAACAGTAACCCAAGCACACGCCCACTGCCCGTGCAAAACAATCACTTGCCCAAACTTTCGGTACAAGAGGCGCGTCACGTAGCAGGCTTGATGCGCGTTAATCACACAGGCGAAGTATGTGCCCAAGGCTTATATCACGGGCAAGCCTTGACCGCCAAAAACGACGCCGTCAAACAAGCCATGCAACAATCAGCGCAAGAAGAAGTCGATCATTTGGTATGGTGTGAGACACGCCTACAAGAATTGGGCAGCCATCCCAGCGTGTTCACGCCTGTGTGGTATGGACTGTCGTTTGGTATTGGCGCATTGGCAGGCGTGATTTCTAATGAATTTAGTCTAGGCTTTGTTGCCGAAACCGAAACACAGGTCAGTGAGCATTTAAACGAGCATATCGGTAGCTTGCCACCGCAAGATGACCGCAGCGCGCAGATTTTGGCACAAATGGACGTTGAAGAATTGCATCACCGCGACAAAGCCATGGCAGCAGGTGCGTCCAATTTGGCACCGCCTGTACGAGCAGGTATGCGCTTTTTGGCAAATTGCATGAAAAAAACCGCGTATTACGTATAAATTTTTTGACTAAGGTGTATTCCTAATCACGCATTTTTTGACAAAACGGCTGTCTTGACCGCTGACGCATGCCAGCGGTTTTTGTTTAATCCTCTGATTTGCTTGCCTGTGTGATCGATTACAGTAATTTTTCAGCAAAAAATCAAAATTTGTCATTACATGGCGGCAAAAAATCGTTATACTGTGCGCATTTTTTAGCCCGTTTAAACCCATGATCGTTTAAACCACGGATGACCTGCGCGTCATGATTTAGGGGTGATATCCCAAAAAATTTTTGCCTGTTGTGTGCTTGTGTTGCCCCATGGCAGCCTGCGCCACGACTCCGTTAGCCTTTAGTGAGATTGCGCCTATGGCTACCCCAACCGCTCCAACCGCTCCTGCCAGCACGCCGCTGCTGCGTATCCAAAACCTAAGCAAAGCCTATGGCGATAATCCGATTTTACAAGGCATCAACCTTGATATTTATCATGGTGAATTTTTGACCTTGCTTGGCCCGTCAGGCTGCGGTAAAACCACGTTGCTGCGTTTGATTGGCGGCTTTGAGATGCCTGATGGCGGACGGCTTGAGCTTGATGGCGTGGATATTGCCATGCTGCCTGCCGAAAAACGTCCGATTAATACGGTGTTTCAGCAGTATGCGCTGTTTCCACACATGACGGTGTATGACAATGTGGCGTATGGCTTGAAGCTTAAAAAAGTGCCCAAAGCAGAGATTGACCAACGCGTTCGTGAGGCGTTGGCAATGGTGCAGCTTGAGCACACGTTGGCGCGTAAGCCGCAAGATTTGTCAGGCGGACAACAACAGCGTATTGCGATTGCGCGCGCGGTGGTCAATCGCCCTAAGCTGCTGCTACTTGATGAGCCGTTATCGGCGCTTGATGCCAAGCTGCGCGTGCAAATGCAGTCTGAGCTTAAACGTTTGCAGCGTGAGCTGGGTATCACGTTTGTGTTTGTGACCCACGACCAAGAAGAAGCATTGTCGATGTCGGATCGTATCGCGCTGATGAAAGGCGGTGTGTTTCAGCAGATTGATACGCCGATTGGGATTTATGAAAGCCCTGCCAATTTGTTTACGGCAAGTTTTATTGGCGAAACCAATTTGTTCAAAGCACAGGTGCTCGCGGTGACTGACAGTCATATTCGCGTACAAGTTGCCGAACAAGCCCAAAATACGCCAGAGTTTAGCATGGTGCGCGAGCTGCCTAAGCCCAAATTTGCTGTACAAGTTGGGCAAACGGTGAATTTGCTGCTGCGCCCTGAGGATATTCGCGTGTATTATACCTACGAGGGACATGGCGGATTGGTCGGGCATGTGGTGGATAGTTCGTACAAAGGCAGTACACTTGATTCGGTCATTGCGCTAAATAATGGTACCATGGTCAAAGCGTCCGAGTATTTTAACGAAGATGACCCGAATTTTAACTACAAACTTGGGCAAGAGGTGCGCGTAGATTGGGTTGATGGTTGGGAGTGGATTTTGCCTGATGAATAAACCAGCTACTATCCCTGCTCCAACCGCTAACCGCCGCGCGCCTGAACGCGCCACCTTTCGCCGCGCCACCTTGGCGGTGATTTGGACGTGGTTGGTCGTGTTCGCGCTGCTGCCAAATTTAATTGTCATTGCGGCAAGTTTTTTGAGCCGTGATGAAGATAAGTTTTTGGCATTGCCTGTCACGTTGGCAAGCTATGCGCGTCTGCTTGATCCGCTGTATGTCAAGGTGTTTTTGCATTCACTGTCAATGGCGGCGATCACAACGATTATTTGCTTGTTGCTTGGCTATCCGTTTGCTTGGCTCGTCAGCCGCGCCAAGGCGCGCGTGCAGCCGCTGTTGATGCTGCTGCTTGTGATTCCGTTTTGGACAAATTCACTGGTACGTCTGTATGCGGTCAAGCTGATTTTGGCGGCAAATGGGCTGTTAAGCAGTGCGCTGATTAGCTTAGGCTTGATTCATGAGCCGCTGCAGATTTTATACACCCAAAAGGCGGTGATTGGCGGTTTGGTGTATTTGCTATTGCCGTTTATGATTTTGCCGCTGTATGCGGTGTTTACCGATTTGCGCGCGGATATGGTATTGGCGTCTAAGGATTTGGGCGCAAATCGCTGGCAGACATTTTGGCATGTGATTTTGCCTTTGACAACGCCTGGCATTATTTCAGGCGTGTTATTGGTGCTATTGCCTGCGATGGGTATGTTTTATGTCGCTGATATTTTGGGCGGCTCGCGTAACTTGTTGGTCGGTAATATCATCAAGGCGCAATTTTTGGATGCGCGTGACTGGCCATTTGGCGCGGCGGCAAGTGTGCTGCTAACGATTGCGATGGCGGTGCTGGTGCTGGCATATCGCGTGAGTAGCCAGCGCATTGGCAAGACTGATTATAACGAATTGGCATAACGGCAAGGGGGAAGCATGGGGGCTACAGCAAAGTGGCTAGCACGGGCGTATCTTACCGCCATTTATGCCATGTTGTTTGCGCCAATTGTAGTGATGGTGGTGTTTTCGTTTAACGCCTCAAAGGTCGGTTATCAATGGGGCGGTATCAGCTTAGACTGGTATCGGGCATTGCTTGACAATGCTGCGATGATGCAAGCGGCGTGGCATTCGGTGCTGTTGGCGGTGGTGGCCGCGACGCTGACCACGGCGATTGGTGGCTTAACGGCGATGTCATTGCAGCGTTATGATTTTCGCGGTAAATCACTGCTACAAGGCTTGTTGTTTGTGCTGATGATGTCACCTGAGATTGTGTTGGCGATCTCGCTGTTGGCGTTGTTTTTGATCTTGGGTTGGCAACTGGGTTTTGTCACTTTGTTGATCGCGCATATCACGTTTTGCCTGCCGTTTGTGGTCATCACGGTGTCGGCACGGCTGGCAAGCCTTGACAACCGTTTGCTTGAAGCAGCGCGCGATTTGGGGGCCAGTGAGTGGACGATGATCCGCACGGTGCTTATTCCGATTGTCTTGCCTGCCATTTTGGCAGGTTGGGTGTTGGCATTTACGTTGTCATTGGATGATGTGGTGGTATCAACGTTTGTCACTGGGCCAGATTTTGAGATTTTGCCCTTGCAGATTTATTCGATGGTGCGCGTCGGGGTCAAGCCTGAAGTCAATGCAATAGGTACAATTTTGTTGGTGATTTCATTGATTGGGCTTGCGGTATCACAGCTATTGTTGTTAAAAAAACGTTAAAACTGGGCGAGGAGATTTTATTATGGTAAAACCGCTGACCAATCCTGCCCGCCGACGTTTTTTGGGCAACGCAGCGCGGCTAGCAGGCGCGGCTAGCTTGGCAAGTGTTGGGGGTTTGGGCGTGGCAAATTTGCTTGGCTGTCAAGCAAAACCGCAATCAACCGATACAGAGGCAAGCACGACCGCCAATACTCGTGGGCGGCGCGTGGTCAATGTCTATAACTGGACAGAATATATCGCCGATGAGGTGCTCAAAGCCTTTACCGCTGAAACGGGCATTGAGGTGATTTATAGCACGTTTGACTCCAACGAAGCGATGTACGCCAAGCTTAAGCTGATGAACGGTAGCGGCGAGTATGATGTGGCGTTCCCTGGTACGGATTTTGTCGATAAAATGCGCAAAGAGGCGATGCTCGAGCCACTTGACCATAGCCTATTGCCAAATTTTAAATATCTATCTGACACCTTTACTGATGTCGGGTTCGACCCCAAAAACCGCTTTAGCATGCCGTATTTATGGGGTTCATCGGGTATTGCTGTTAATACCCAACGCATTGATAAATCAACGATTAACAAATGGGATGACCTGTGGCGACCTCAATACCGTGGGCGCGTCATGATGATGAATGACTTGCGCGACGTGTTTGCCATGGCACTTTTGACCCTAGGCTATCCAACCAGTACGCGCGACCCCGAGCAGATCCGCCAAGCTTATGAAAAGCTCAAAGCCTTGATGCCAAACGTGCGCACGTTTAATTCCGACGCGCCGCGTATGCCGTTTATGGAAGGCGAGACGTATTTGGGCTTGGCATGGAACGGCGAGGTAGTGATGGCGCAAGACCAAGGCATGCCTGAGCTGGATTTTATCTATCCTGCCGAAGGCGCGGTGATGTGGATGGATAACATGGTTATCCCCAAAAACGCCAAAAACCGCGCCAACGCCCACGCGTTTATCGACTTTTTGATGCGCCCCAAAAACTCTGCCATCATCAGTCAGGCAATTGGCTATGCCACGCCCAACGAGGCGGCGCGTCAGCTGATGCCGCCTGAGATTGCCAATAACCCAATCATCTACCCACCACCCACCGAACTACAACACGCGCTGTTTCGTGAGGATGTTGGTGACCAAACCATGGCATTGTATCAACGCTATTGGGACAGGTTAAAGGTGGATATGTAAGCGCGACATCAAACGTCGCTCCAAGCTCTGTAGTTTGGGGCGCACGGATGTTGAATACATCACCGCCCCACCTATCACACCAATCACACAACCCAATGCAGTATCCCAAAACCGTGCCATGATGATAACTTCGTGCGCTGCCATCGAGGTATTAACCAGTGGGTTATTGGGGTTACTAACTTTTTATTTAAATCTACCTAAATCTATGCAATAATACCTATTATGAATAGATTAATAAGTATCAATCAAGCTTCACAGCAGTTAGGCGTGTCTATCTCAACCTTGCGCAGATGGGACGAAACAGGCGTACTTGTCGCAGAACGCACCCCAAAAGGGCATAGACGTTACGACATCAGCAAAATCAACCCTAACTTACTCCACGGCATGGGCGATAAAGACCGCAAAACCATAGCTTATGCTCGTGTATCAAGCCACGACCAAAAAGAAGACCTACACCGTCAAATTCAAGTCTTAGAAATGTACTGTGCCAAACAAGGTTGGACGTATGAAATTATCAACGACTTAGGTAGTGGCATGAACTACCACAAAAAAGGCTTAAAACAGCTACTTGATGGCATACTTGAGAACCAAATAGGGCGATTGGTACTTACCCACAAAGACCGTCTATTGCGCTTTGGAGCAGAACTTATCTTTGCCCTATGTGAAGCAAGAAACGTGGAAATAGTCATCATCAATCAAAGTGAAAACCCATCCTTTGAAGAAGAACTCGCCCAAGACGTACTCGAAATTATCACCGTATTTAGTGCTAGACTTTACGGCTCACGCAGTAAAAAAAATAAAAAACTACTCGAAGCTGTCAAAGAGGTTTTAGAATGACCGTCATTCGTGGACACATCATTCGACTTGACCCAACAGACAAACAAGCCACCTACTTTGCTAAGGCTTGCGGTGTCGCTCGCCTTGCCTATAACTGGGCATTGGCAGAATGGCAAAACCAATATCAAGCGGATAAGACCTACCGTGACGACTGCCTAGCAAACGGTATTGAAATTGACATCACCAAACTAAACAAACCATCACAAGGCAGCTTGCGTAAACAGCTGAACGCCATCAAACGCACCCAGTTTCCCTTTATGTTAGAAGTTACCAAATGTAGCCCACAGCTTGCCATTATGCAGTTAGGGGACGCATTTAAACGCTTTTTTAAAGGCGAAGCCAAATACCCACAATTTCGTAAAAAAGGCGTTGATGATAGATTTAGCCTATCCAACGACCAATTCAGAATAGACCAAAACCGCATAAAAATTCCCAAGCTCGGTTGGGTGAAAATGCGTGAAAACTTACGTCATACTGGAAAGATCCTATCTGCCAAAGTATTTAAGCGTGGCGAAAACTGGTTTGTCAGTATCGCAGTTGAACTTAAAACTATCACAAACCATTTACCAAAAACAGGTAAAGCAGTTGGCATAGACTTAGGCATTACCGACTTAGCCGTGTTATCAGACGGCACAAAAATCCAAGCACCCAAACCGCTTAAACAGCAATTGCAAAAACTCAAACGCCTAAGCAAACAACTGAGCCGTAAACAAAAAGGTAATAACAATCGTGCCAAAGCGAAAGCCAAGCTATCACGATTACACGCCAAAATCAGCAACATACGCCAAGATTTTAGCCACAAACTCACCACACAGCTTGTTAAAAGCTATGATGTGATTTGTATTGAAAATCTGAACGTAAAAGGCATGGTGCAAAACCGTAAATTAAGCCGTGCGATTAGTGATTTAGGCTTTTACGAGTTTAAACGCCAACTGATTTACAAGGCAAACCAGTGGGGCAAAGTCGTTAAAGAAGTGGATAGATTTTATCCCTCAAGTAAAACCTGCTCAAATTGTGGCTTTATCATAGCTAAAGCGGATTTGACCTTGAATGTGCGTAACTGGCAATGCCCTAGCTGTCATACCCAGCATGACCGTGACATAAACGCCAGTATCAATATTTTAAACAATGCAACAAAAGTTTTAACTGTCTAGGCAGTTAATAAGGCGGTGAGTTCCACCGTGTCAGTCTATGGAGTTGATGTAAGACTTTAGCCCAATGGCGAGAGCAAACAACGGTGAAGTAGAAAGAAAACGCTAATTTTGCCATTTGGTAGATTTAGGTAGGTTTTTCGGAACGGCATTCCTTGACGCATGGATGAAGACAACTGTTTGGCAAACTTCCATACAAAATCCGCCTAGCAACACAACAACGCATCATCAGGCGGTATAGCTAGATTTTCATTGAGCACGCAAAACGGCACGCGCCATAGCGTTGAGGCACGCGGTTGGTTGAGGACAACCTGCACCGCTGTCGCTTGTGTGTCCAACGTCGGATAAACCAGCCACGCTTGCCGTGCTGCCAGCCTATCAGCATACGCCAATATTTGGTATAAATCCGCCAAGCGCACATCCGCCAACGTCGCCACGGTTTTCCACTTGATATCCAGCACCGTCACCGCGTCGCCACAGCGTAGCACCGCGTCGGGTTGGATGGTGAGCGGTTTTTTATCCGCCTCATAAGCAAACGCATATTTACGCTTGGTATCAAGCGTGGCATTGGCAGACAGTTTTGCCGCCAGCAGCGCGCTGACCCAGTGTTCAAACGCAGTGTTCATGTTAAACAGCAACGTCGGTTGCCAAGCTGTGCCATAGCTTGCACCCAGCTGCGCTGCGCCTAGCACGTGATGGCAAAAATGTAATAAGCGCTGATTGGCACGGGCAACCGCGGCAGGCAAGGTGGTCAATTCGTGTCCAGCGTGCTGCCACAGCGCGTCGTATTGTGCCACTTGGGCAACGGGCAAGCTGTGCCAAGTCAGCGGCAAAACAGGCAGCGGATTTGCCCCACGCACCATGCCGAGCAAACGCTGATACGCGGTTTTGACCAACCGATTGCACGCCGTGTCCGCACTGTGTTGGTCAATGTGCTGATAAAACCGCGTTGGCTGATGCACATTGTGGCGCAACTGCTCACGCAGCAGCAGCTTGCCTTGCAAGGCATGGGCGTTGTGCTCGTGGGTTTGGTAGCGTTGGTTGGGCGTGTAATGTCGCCAAAGCTGGCTAAACACATGACACAACCACACCAACAGCCAAGTGTCTGACCCATCGGGCGGCGCTGATGGCGCGATGGGTTGCTGTGTGGCAAGCGTCGGTACATGCTTGACAGGCAGCCCCCATACCCGCGCCAGCATGGTCGCCAGCCATTGCCGCGTTTGGTGTGTCATTGCACAGGCTGTATCTGCCCCAAACTGTCGCACGATTTTGGGCAAAACCTCCAGCGTTGCGCCACTGGGCAAGCCAATCACGCCAAGATACGCCCCGACTTTTATCTGCCACACACCGCTTTTACGCGCTATGCCAAACAGTTCTAACGACTGCTCAAGCAGCCAATCAAAGTCACGCCCATCGGCAAAATCGGCACGGGTCAAAACTTGGTGCTCAAAACACACCAACGTTGGTGGAGCATGGGTTAGCGCAGGCATAGCTTAGTCATCGGCATACATCGCTTGATAAGTCGCCGCCTCATACAAAGCGGCCAAATGCATGCGAAAACGCGCGGCATTGGGTGTAGATAGGTAGCCAAAGCCTGCAGCTTGGCTAGATGCGCTTGGCAACAGCTCAACGATTTGACCGCCCAAAATCGCGTGTAACAGCTCGCCTTGCTGCCCACAAACGTGGAGCAACTGCGGAATAATCGTTTGGCTAAACGCCGTTGCCAACGTCGCCATATCGTGGACTTGCCACAAAAAACTGTGCCCCAATAGGCTGTCTGCGCCCAATATTTGACTGATTTTGGCATTTAACGCCATCAACAAGCGCGACAAATCAACCTCTGATCCATCCGCTGCCGTCACCGTCCCCAATAGCTGCGGTTGTGGCAGGCAAGTCACAAACCGAAACCGCCGCCGCAATGCCAAATCCAGCGGTGCTAGCGTGTGGTCTTGCGTGTTCATGGTGGCATAGATATCCACGTTACTTGGCACACCAAACCGCTGGCCCGAATACGCCAGCTGAACTTGCATGGCATCGGGCATACCCAGCCGCTTGCTCGGCTCAATCAGGCTGAGCAGCTCACCGAACACACGCGCGACGTTGGCACGATTGATTTCATCAATCAACATGGCGTAGCGGTGCGTGGGGTCAGCGGCGGCCTCGGCGCACAGTTGCAAAAACGCGCCTGCTTGGATGTGATACGCCAGTTGTCCGCCCGTGCCGACCTGCGGACGAATACCCTCGACAAACTCGTCATAGCCGTACGCAGGGTGAAAGCTGACCAACCGAAACCGCGCAATCGTCGTCGCGCAGGCTTGCTTGAGCGTTGTTTGGTAGTCGTCAAGCTGGGTCTGTAAATCCGCCAACAGCGGCATACTCTCTGGCAACAAAAACCAATTACTGCCCGCGTCTTTGTCAAAAAACGCCTGTGCCGCGCGTTGGCTGTAGCGCACGGTGGCAGAATCTTTGCTGCTGTGGGTCATTAGCACCGACCATGCCGTGTTGGCTAAATTATTTTGCCGTTGATTTTGCGCGGCTTTGGCAACAAAAAATGGGTGACCGGTCAGCTCGGGAACTTTGAGCAAGGTTTTGCCTTGCTGCGCTTGCTGCAAAAACACCAGACACAACAGCTCACGCCAACTTAGCGTCCCCACCAGCGCATCAAGCAACGTCGCACCATCAGTAGGGGGGCGCGTTTCGCTGTAGGCGCGTGCCAACTGCTGCAACCGATGGGTCTTGCCGCTGCCTGCCACACCCGTAAAAATCACGTTGTGCGGCGCGCGCGTACCATCGCCCACGTCGAATGCCAAATTCTCTAAATCCGCTTGGGTGTGCGCTACCGCGAACCAATCAGCCGTCATAAGGTTGTCTTTGTCTTGTCCAAACTTGCCATTGTAACGCATTTTTGCCTTGTTGCGCGCGACAAGTTTGCGGGATAGCGGTGACAATATTATCCACCTTTAACCAAAAGTTGGTGCGTTCAAAAATATTTCTGATAGATATTTTTCTTGCTAATTTGTTGCAATGATTTATAGTTATTTTTTGCTAAGTACTTTGGATAAAACGTTGCAAACACGAGGTGTCAGCACGTTTGCCAAGTTTTGATAGGTTTATTATGTCGGTGACTACTTCTTCTACCCCACACACGGCGCATGACGCGCACACTGACACGCCGCGCAATGACCCGATGAAAGTCGCGATTGCGTCGATGGTCGGTACAGCGATTGAGTTTTATGATTATTATATCTATGCCACGGCAGCGGTGCTGATTTTTGACAGTCAGTTTTTTGACAAAAGTAATGCTCACGTGGCAACACTCTTGTCACTGGTGTCCATTGCATTGGCATTTATCGCGCGTCCACTGGGTTCGATTATTTTTGGGCATTTTGGCGACCGTTTGGGGCGTAAGCGCACGTTGGTTGCGTCGCTTTTGACGATGGGGCTATCTACGGTGGTGATTGGGCTGCTGCCAACGTACGCCCAAGTTGGCGTGCTCGCACCGCTTTTGCTGTGCCTGTGTCGTATCGGGCAAGGCATTGGCTTGGGCGGTGAATGGGGCGGCGCGGCATTGGTTGCCACCGAAAACGCGCCCGAGGGCAAACGCGCGTGGTACGGCACGTTTCCGCAGTTAGGCGCGCCGATTGGGCTGCTGCTTGCCAATGGGCTGTTTTTTATCCTAAGCGCGACGCTGGGCAAAGAGGCATTGGTAGAATGGGCGTGGCGGATTCCGTTTTTGCTGTCGTTCGCGCTGGTGTTGGTCGGGCTGTATGTGCGCCTAAATTTGCATGAAAGCCATGTATTTCGCGCCGCCGAGCAAGAGGGCAAAAAGGTGCAAGCGCCTGTCATGAAGGTGTTTACCCAATACTGGCGTCCGATTATTCAAGGCACGTTTGCCGCCTCGACGACGTATGTGTTGTTTTATATCATGACCGCGTTTGTGCAGGTGTATTCTAAAACACCTGTGAGCGTGTCCGCGGCAGGACACCCGACGGGGCTTGGTATCCCGTCAAATACGTTTACGGGCTTTTTGCTGCTTAGTGCGTTGGTATTTGGTTTGTTTATCAGTATTTCGGGCGTTGCCGCGGATAAAATCGGGCGCAAAACGTGGCTGCTTGCCGTGACGTTTGCCATTTTGGTGTTTGGCCTGTGTTTGCCGCTGTTTTTGACCAATGGCACACCGATGAGTGTGTTTGTCCTGCTGATGATTGGCATGGTGCTGATGGGCATGACGTTTGGCCCGATGGCAGCCTTGTTGCCCGAGCTGTTCCCAACTGAGGTGCGTTACTCAGGCGCGTCGCTGGCGTATAACTTTGCGGCGATTGTCGGCGCGTCGATTGCGACGTTGGTGGCGATTAAAATCAATGAAAATTACGGCATGTTTGGCGTGGGTGTGTATATTGCGGCCAATGCGGTGTTGTCACTGATTGCCATTGCCACCTTGCGTGAGACCAAAGACACGAATTTGATTGATTAGACCGCCTCTCCACCGCCATGGTTAGCCAAAATCCCCGTTGTGTCACGGGGATTTTTTATGTCGTTTAAAATTCGCCACTTACGCCAAGTTTTTGGCTTTTTGTTTGCCCCAATATTTAAATTTTGGCGTGTGCCCAATACCCACATTAAAGGTGTTGGTCGGGTCAAGTTTGCGATAAAACTGCGCCAAAGCAGGCTTGGCGATGTATAAATGCCCAACGTTGTGTTCGGCAGGGTACTCAGCTTGGCGTTTGTCCAAAAGTGTCCACATGGCGTGCTCCATCTCAAGCGGATTGACACCTTTTTTGACGATATAATCTTGATGAAACACATGACAAAAAAAGTGCCCATAGTACAGCTTGTGCACGATGTTGTCTTCAAGCGTTTGCGGCAACTGCTCGACCCAATCCGCGTCATTGCGCCGCAGCGCGATATCCAGCGCGACGATGTCTTCCACGTCGGCTTTGTGCGTATCGCGGTAGCGAATCGCCGCGCCTGCCACAGCAAAACGGTGCAAAAACGCCTTGCGTCCCTCCTCAGCATCGCACAAAAAGTAGCTGCCCGATGAGTGCGCGGCAAAATAGTCTTGTAAAAACTGCGCGGTTGCCGCCTTGCTGTCGTTTTCCACGCGCACAATTAAATGGTGTTCATATTGGTCACGAAAGTCATTCATACGCTTGGGCAAGTGGCTGGGCAAAAAGAACGTAAACGCCTGTAACATGCGGTCGGTCAAGTGGTTGATATTAAAATTCGCCAGTACCGCATCCACCTTGTCTTTGAGCGCGTAGGCTTTGGGCACATTGACCGTGCCAAATTTTTCGATAAACAAAAACGTGTCTTTGCCGTATTTTTCGCCGATGTTGTACGCGGTGCGGTGGATGTACTCGCCTGCAATCGGTAAGCTTGGCAAGGCGGTCAGCAGATGGCGACGAATAGCGGTCAAATCATGTGGGTCATTGCTGCCGATATAAAACACGCTGCTATCTACTTTGGCAAAGGTATCAAGGCGTACGGCAAATACGCACACCTTGCCTGCCGAACCCGACGCTTCAAACAGCCGCGACGGGTCGGCATTAAAGCGTGCAGGCGTATCGGCATCAACTTGGGTGACCTCATGGGCGTAGCGGTTGTCCGACGCGCGGCGGTCATCGTCGTTGTGGATATCGCGCGGTGTGTAGTCTTGCGCTTGTAAGCGTGTCAAGATTTGCTCAGGCGTGCCACCCAAGTCAATGCCCAAGTGGTTAATCAAGTGCAGCTGCCCTGCGTCATCGACCTGCGCATACAATGCAAGCTCTGTATAGGCAGGGCCACGACGCACCAACGCGCCGCCTGAGTTGTTGCAGATACCGCCCAGCACCGACGCGCCAATACATGACGAACCAATCACCGAATGCGGCTCACGGTTGTAGGGTTTTAGCGTATGCTCAAGGCTATCTAGCGTCGCGCCTGGCAGACAGACCACTTGCTTGCCATCATTGATGACTTGAATGCCCGTAAGCCGCAAGGTGCTAATTACCACCACAGGGCGGTCATAGTCATCGCCATACGGTGTTGAGCCGCCCGTCAAGCCCGTGTTGGCCGCCTGCATGATAACGATACAATCCGCTGCAATCACCGCTTGTAGCACCTGCCATTGCTCAAGCAGCGTACCAGGGCACACCACCGCCAACACCTTGCCCTCACCAAACCGCTGCCCTTGCCGAAACCGCCGCGTCTGCTGGTCGGTGGTCAAAACGTGTTGGTTGCCAACGATTTGGTTGAGTTGTTCAATCAGTGCTTGTGTGGTGGTGGATGTGGACATTATAAACCCTTTGCTTGTCAAATGGCTGCGACTAACCAGCCGTGGTTACGGTGATGCGTCAATCGCCGTTTTTTAGATATCTTTTTTGTACAAGGGTTTATCTTAAAGCCAATACGCGCCAAGAACAAGCAAAAAATAAGCCGCGACTTGGGCAAGCGCGGCTAGATAGTCTGCTAGTGGGTGAAATCAGTGATTTTCTGACGCATGGTTGATGGTGTACTTGGGTATTTCTATCGTCAAATCTTCATCGGCAACACGCACTTGGCAAGACAGCCTAGAGTCAGGCTCAAGCCCCCACGCACGGTCAAGCAAGTCAGCTTCGATATCATCCATTTCATCAAGGCTATTAAAGCCCCGACGCACCACAACATGGCAGGTCGTACAGGCTTTTGACATATCGCACGCGTGCTCAATCTGGACATCATGCGACAATAAACCTGCGCACAGGTTATCACCTTCTGCCAGCTCAAAACTTGTGCCATTTGGGCAAATGCTGTGATGGGGTAACACGGTAATGGTTGGCATGGCTTTTCCTAACTGCTAACAACAATGGTCATACAAATAATGGTATCAAGAAGACGTTTGCCAGTCATCCATCGCGGTGCCTGTCAAAGAATCGGCAACGGCTTGGTTCATGATACGCGCGGCAAAATCGTCGCTGTGCGGTTTTAGCGCGTCACTGGCTGCGTCAATCGCGGCAGCGTCATCACGGGCAAGCGCGTGCTTGAGCGCGTCCATCGCGGCCAGCAACGTTTGGCGGTCGTCATCTGTCAATAACGCGCCAAATTCTGCCACTGCCGAATCAACCGCCAGCAGCTCACGTTGTGCCTCGACTTTGCGCTCAATCAAGCTACGCGCGTCTTTGTCCGCCGCTGCATTGTCAAACCCAGCTTGCAGCAAGGCTTGTTGGTCAGCTTCTGACAGACCGTACGCAGGCGTGACGTGAATTTGGCTGTGTTTACCCGTGGTCAGCTCTTTGGCGGTGACAGTCAGTTGCCCGTTGGCATCAATGGCAAAGGTCACTTCAATACGCGCAAGCCCAGCTTTCATTGCAGGTATGTCGGTCAGCTTAAACTGCCCCAGCGTGCGGTTGTCTGCCACTTGGTCACGCTCGCCTTGCACCACATGGATAATCATGGCGTTTTGGTTGTCTTGGTAGGTGGTAAACACCTGCTGACGCGCAACGGGGATGGGCGTGTTGCGCGGAATGATAACCTCAGTCAAGCCGCCCATCGTCTCAAGCCCCAATGACAGCGGCGTGACATCCAGTAGCAGTACTTGATTATCACTGTCTTGGTGCAGCAGTTGTTGGGCGTAAGTGGCAGCACCCAGCGCGACGACTTCATCGGGATCAAGCTTACACAACGGTTCTTGCCCAAACGCCTCACGCACCGCTTGCTGAATCACAGGCATCCGTGTTGATCCACCCACCAACACAACCGCGTCAAGCGCAGCCGCGTCAAGCTTGCCATCACGCAGCACCTGCTCGCATACCGCCAAGGTGCGCGTGGTCACAGGGTGGATGATATCCACCAATTGGTCTTGGCTGAGTGTGCCGCGCCATGGGTCAGCCGTCTGGTCGGCTAAAGCGACTTGTACCTCAACGCTTGGTGCGTCGGTGAGTTGTTCTTTGTAGTGACGTGCCTGTACATTCAAGCGTTGTTTGTCAGCAGCACTGACTTGGGCAGGGTCAAAACCTGCTTGTTTAAGCAGCCAATGTGCGATCAAACGGTCGATATCGTCACCACCCAACGCGCTGTTACCGCCTGTGGCGATAACTTCATACACACCTTGGTTGAGTTTGAGCAAGGATACATCAAACGTCCCACCGCCCAAGTCATAAATCAGATGATAGGCTTGTGCTTGCTGCGCATCAAGCCCATACGCCAACGCGGCAGCAGTCGGCTCATTGAGCAAACGCAACACATCAATACCTGCCAATACTGCCGCGTCTTTGGTGGCTTGCCGTTGGGCTTCATCAAAATACGCAGGTACAGTGATAACCGCTTGCAAGGTACTATCGGCAGGCAAAGCACGCACAGCACGTTCATAAAGCTTACGCAAAATCAGCGCGGAGATTTCAACAGGGTTTTTATTGCCTTGTGGGGTGACAATACTGGGCATAAAGCCTGCATCACCCGTCAGCTGATATGGATGGTTAAAGCGAATATCAGCAGCCGTACGCCCCATAAAACGCTTAATCGAGCGCACGGTATACTCAGGTGCTTGTTCCGACATTGCCTCAGCCGCCTGCCCCACCAGCGTTTGGTCAGCACCAAAATATACCACCGATGGCAGCAGCTTATCGTTGTCTTGCTCGCCCAATACTTGTGCCTGTCCCGAACGCACAACCGCCACCAGTGAGCGCGTGGTACCTAAATCAATTCCAAGCGCATAACGGTGTGCATGAGGGGTTGCGCTTTGGTTGGGTTCAGCAATTTGCAATAACGACATACAACAATCACGCCCTAAAAAAATCTAAAATTCAAATGATTGATGGCTAACAGCACAAACGCATCAAACATACAAATCAGTATCATCATCGGCTTGTGCCAGTTGATCGGCAGTTTTTGCCACATCTTGCGATACCTTGACCAAAAACTGCAACCGCTGCACTGTTGCCAGTGCACGTTTAGCCATCGGGTGATCTGCCGAAACCTGCTCAGGCAAGGCTATCAACGCGGCATATGCGTCAGCAAATTCTGCCGTACTGTGCCGCAGCCAAGTATCAAGCTCGGTGGTTAGCGCAGGCAAGCTGGTGCTGTCTGCTTCCTCAAGTGCCATGCGAAACTCCATCGCACGGGCCAAAAACTCACCATCAGCAATCGAGGCGTTGGGTGATAGCGTCAAACCGCGCAATGCAAGCAAATGCAAGGCGCGGCTATCAACGGATTTTAGCGTATCATATGCCGTATTGATCAGCGCCGATCGCTGCTCGGCATTAAGATGGCTTAAATCAACAGTTTGGCTGGCTGATATGGGGGCTACGGGTTCATCGGTCGCCTGCATATCGGGGTGATACTGCTGTTGCAAACGGCGCAGATTTGCTGCCAGTTGCCCCTCATCCAGCGCAAAATCCGTTGGCATTCCCATTAATGCAAAATAATTGACCATCACACACCCCTCACCCAATGCTTGTACCAATTATCTATCGAACGGTATGATCCATCAAACGGTGAATGACTCACCGCAGCCGCATTCGCCCGTTTGGTTAGGATTGGTAAATTTAAAGCCTTCGTTTAGGCCTTCGGTGACATAATCCATCTGTAGGCCGTTGAGATAGACCAAGCTTTTTGGATCAACAAACACATTGACACCATGGCTGTCAAAGCGTTCGTCAGTGCTGTCGGGGGTATCGACAAATTCAAGCACATACGCCAGCCCCGAGCAGCCAGCGGTACGCACACCCACGCGAATGCCCTCACCATGCCCGCGATTTTGCAAAAAATTGCGCACATAGTCGGCGGCGCGTTCGGTTAGCTGGATCATGGTAGCTCCTTATTGGAATGGGGTGATTGCGATTGCCGATGATTGGACAAAAGCTCAAAGGGTAACTATTTAAAGGGTAACTATTTAATGACATCTACCTAAAGGCATCTACTCAGAGACATCAGCCAAGCCCACTTAACTGACTTGGCTTTTAGTTTACCTAAAAAAACTTACGCACTTGCCTCAGTGGTAGCCGCGTGGGCTTGCTCTGTTTTGTTTTGGTAGTCTTCAATCGCCGCTTTAATCGCGTCTTCGGCAAGTACCGAGCAGTGTACCTTAACAGGCGGCAACGCCAATTCTTCAGCGATGTCTTTATTTTTGATTTCACGCGCTTGTGCTAGCGTTTTGCCTTTAAGCCATTCGGTGACCAGCGAGCTTGACGCGATCGCTGAGCCACAACCATAGGTTTTAAAACGCGCGTCTTCGATGATGCCATCATCACTGACTTGGATTTGTAGGCGCATGACATCGCCACACGCAGGCGCGCCCACCATGCCTGTGCCGACGTTTTTGGCATTTTTGTCAAAATTGCCGACGTTGCGCGGGTTTTCGTAATGGTCAATCACTTGTTCGCTATAAGCCATTTTTGACTCCTAATTTTTTACCAGTTTGGGCTGGTGGTTTGTGTGCGTACGCTGGCAAAACCGCGGCCGCTGCATTTATTATCATGAGCAACGGCTACAGGTCAGCTAGCCTATTTTTCCCTTAAACTCTCGCCTTTAACTTGATGTTTAGATGGCGGTTTGTGGCTAAAAATCAAGGACTTAATGCGCGCTCCATTCGACGCTGTCTAAGTCAATGCCGTCTTGGTACATATCCCACAAGGGCGACAATTCGCGCAGTTTGGTGACAGCATTGCGCACTTCTTCAATCACGCGGTCAATGTCTTGTTCTGTGGTGTAACGCCCAAGGCTAAAGCGAATTGAGCTGTGTGCCAATTCGTCTGACCGCCCAATAGCGCGTAGCACGTACGATGGCTCAAGCGTTGCTGAGGTACACGCTGATCCCGATGACACAGCAAGGTCTTTTAGCGACATCATCATGGACTCACCTTCAACAAAGTTAAAGCTGATATTCACGATGTTCGGAATACTGTGCTCAAAGTCGCCATTTAAAAACACTTGGTCTAAATCTTTAAGCCCATTCCACAGCCGCTCACGCAGTTTTGCAATACGCGCTTGCTCGGTCGGCATTTTTTCTTTGGCAACGGCAAATGCTTCACCCATGCCCACGATTTGGTGCGTTGGCAATGTGCCTGAGCGCATACCGCGTTCATGCCCACCGCCGTGCATTTGCGCTTTTAGGCGCACACGTGGCTTACGGCTGACGTACAACGCGCCGATTCCTTTCGGGCCATAGATTTTGTGACCCGAAAAGCTCATCAAGTCAATCTTCATGGTGGCAAGATCAATCGGTGTTTTACCAGCTGCCTGCGCGGCATCGACATGCAAGATGATGCCACGCTCACGGGTAATCTCACCAATTGCCGCCACATCGGTCAGTGTGCCTAGTTCGTTATTCACCATCATCAGGCTTACCAAAATCGTGTCATCGCGCAGTGCATTTTTGACCTGCTCGACATGGATCAAGCCTGTGCCTTGTTCTGGCTCAAGATAGGTGATTTCAAAGCCTTGTTGCTCAAGTTCGCGGCAGACATCTAAAATCGCCTTGTGCTCAATTTTACTGGTGACAATGTGTTTACCCTTGCCGCTATAAAACTGCGCCACACCTTTGAGCGCAAGGTTGTCTGACTCGGTTGCGCCCGAGGTGAACACGATTTCGCGCGGATCGGCATTGACCAAATCAGCGATTTGTTGGCGCGCGTTCTCAACGGCTTCTTCTGCTTGCCAGCCAAAACCGTGTGAGCGCGATGCAGGGTTACCAAACACGCCCTCATAGGTCATGTATTGCATCATTTTTTGCGCAACTTGTGCGTCAATGGGTGTGGTGGCGGCATAATCTAAATAAATGGGATGGCTCATGCTGGCATATTCTCCCGAAGTTTGGTGGTGCAGGTGGTATTGGCTTTACGATACGCAGCCTTGCTTGCTTTGCTATTGCAGGCGGGCTTGGCATCGCGTGTGTCGGTATAGTCTGATGCAAATTTTAACGATATTGGCTGCTCAGCGTTTAGTTGCTCTAAACGCTGGACATCGCGCTCTTGTCGCTCGGCAATCTGGCGCACGTTTTGCCCAGCGATTAGCTCGGCAAGCGTGACATTCGACAAATAATCGGCGATATGCTCGGACAATCCTGTCCACAAATCATGCGTCAAGCACATCGCGCCGTCTTGGCAATTGCCTTGCCCCTCACAGGCGCGCGCCTCGATCGATTCATCAACCGCTGCGATAATATGCATCACACTGATATCAGTAAGTGGTTTGGCAATATGATAGCCGCCTGATGCTCCGCGTGTGCTGACCACCAACCCCTGCTTACGCAATTTAGAAAACAATTGCTCAAGGTAGGAAATCGAAATCGCTTGGCGTTTGGCAATATCGGACAACGACACGGCGGCAGCGTGCTGGCTATCTTGCAACGCCAAATCCAATAAGGCGGTCACCGCATAACGCCCGCGCGTGGTTAATCTCATAACATCTCCGCTGATTGTCGTGGCTTAACTATTTACTTACATCCGTGCAATTTGATGAAGCGTATAAAAAAACAAAAACCTTCATCGCATTTGATGAAGGCTATTATAATTAAACCCGAGTTATTTAGTCAAGATTAATTCTTAGCATTTTAGTCAAGATTATCCAAGACAAATAACTACCTCAACCAACGTGTGGCAAACAAACCTATTAACGCGCCATCCACCACCAAACAATCAGCGTAATAATCCACAGTACCGCCACGACCATCAAAGCAATTTTCAACGTTTTGTTTTTGCTGTTGAGTTCGGCAATTTGGGCGTTGTGTTGGGCTTGCTCAATAGTCAGCGCGTTGATTTGGCTTTCTTGCTCGCTGATGCGCGCTTTATACTCAGCGATTGCTTGTTGCTTGCTGACGGCCTGGTTTTGTGCTGCAGCGTCTGTTTGGGCAGATTTTTTGCCTTTTTTACTGATTGAGCCGATCAGCTGTTGGACAACTTGCACCACGCCAACGGTATTTAAAAAATGCGTGACGTGCGCCACGTCATCCGCTTCACCACGCATTTGTAGCGCGTCAATCGCCTTGGGTTGGTTGGTAAAAATCGCCTGCGCGATTTGCCACGTAAACCCGTTAATGGTGACATCCACTTGCTGCGATGGTTGCAACTGGCTGTCAAGTAGCACGCCATTGACGGTGAATGTGGCATAAAACGTCACATGCGGCACATACGAGCGCACGCACACCACGGTGTTGTTGTGTGCCAATGGATACGCCGCTTGACGCAATGGCGCATCAAAGCGCAGCAACAAGGTGATGATGGTTTCAACCACCGCCAACACAACATTGAGCAGCGTGTCATTCCACGTGTGGTTATGGGCTGAGGTTGGTTGGGTTGATGGGTTCATCGGCTTCTCAACAGTCGGTGATGTTAAAAGTAAAACTGAATAAATTAAAATTAAAACAGCGCCCATTTTAGCAGCGTTGGCAAGCAATGCCAATCTTATGCCCGTATATTTGGCGCGTTGTTTGCGCTATTTTACCTGCTAATCATCGACTTTTAATGCGCTTTGAGCGTTATTTTTACCAAAAACATGCAAAACCATACAAAAACCGCAGAAACACGCTTGTTTAGCCGCAGTACTTTACTTATAATCAAAGCCATTCGGCCCTTAAGCGCCGATTGACACCACAGCGCACTAAATGATATTGATGAAGACTGGCTGCCCGTCTGACACCCAGCGGGACTTTTGGAAGGAATAAACGGATGAATAAATCAGAATTGATTGACAGCATGGTTGAGCACAGCCGTGAAAACAAAAGCAATGGCGAACAAGGCGAGCCTAGACTGGACAAAGCGCAAGCTGCCGTCGCGCTTAACGCATTTATCGATGCGGTATCAGCCGCGATGAGCAACAATGACACAGTGTCATTGGTGGGTTTTGGCACGTTTAGCGTCAAAGAGCGTCAAGCACGCACAGGACGTAACCCAAAAACGGGCGAATCAATGCAAATCCCAGCCAGCCGCGTGCCAAGCTTTAAAGCAGGTAAAGGCCTAAAAGACGGCGTAAACGGCGTGACCAAAGACGCTAAAAAATAAACGCCCAATCCACGTGGATTGATGGGCGGCTGTGCTTAACGCTTACGGCAACACGCATACAACAGCCCAAATCGGTCTCAATAAAAATCGCCCCCACTATAGAGGCGATTTTTTTATGCCGTCAGCACGCTTGTCTATCAATCATCGTTGGCAGAACGATTGACGGTTTTGGCTTGTCCGTCAATCGTGGTACGCCCCAAGCGCGCGCGCGTGGCGGGATTGGGGCGCGCACCTGCTGGATTGCTGCCTGTGTTGGCCATGTTGCCAAAACCACCCATGCCTGCAAATGGGTTGCCGCCTGCACCGCCGCGCATCATTTCTTGCATACGCTGCATTTGGGCTGCGTCCATGCCCGGCATTCCTGCCATCCCACCCATACGGCTTGCCATCATCTGCATGAGTTTTTCGGGGTTTTTGGTGGCGTAGTCTTTTGCTGCGTTTTTGGCTTTGTTTTGCACCACGGGCAACAGCACGATCAGCGCGATGATGTCACTTAAGATACCCGGCAGTGCCAACAAAACCCCTGCAAAACACAATGCCAGCGCGCGCACCAAGGTGTTTTCTTGCGGCCGCATGGTTGGGTTTAGCATGGCGGCTTGGGCTTGCGCTGCCATGGGCTTGAGTGTGCCTAAGCCTTTTTTAATCAGCATCACGCCAATGACGGCCGCCACAATAAACCAGCCAAACACCCACCAGCCGCTGATAAATTGGGCAATCAGATACCAAACCAGCATTTCAATGATAAACCAAACTATGGCAATGCCAAGCACATTTCCAATCATCAAGCGGTGTCCTTTTGGGCAAATGTTTAACGGATTTTAACAGGCAATTTTATACGCCAAATTCAGTGTTATGATAAGGGCATTTTAGCAGTTATCAAGTCTGCTGCTGGGGCAAAACATGGGTTTAAAGTCGTGTATAATGACGCGTTGGCTAAGATTCAGCCGTATTTTGCTGGTATATAAGTATAGGTTATGACAATTTTTATTGGGATTGACCCCGGTTCACGCATGACGGGTTATGGCATCGTTCGCCAGCACGGCGATAGTTTGACGTTTTTGGACGCAGGTACGATTTATACCGAATCGCCTGAGATGCCCGAGCGGTTGAAGCGGATTTTTTTTGGTATCTCGCGGATTGTTGAGTATTACCAAAAATACACCGATGAGCCGATGTTAGCGGCGATTGAGCAGGTATTTATGGCAGAAAATCCCGATTCAGCACTTAAACTTGGGCAGGCGCGTGGGTCGGCAATTGCGGCATTGGTTGCCAAAGATTTGGTGGTTGAGGAGTACACAGCACGGCAAATCAAGCAGGCGGTGTGTGGCTATGGCGCGGCAGACAAAGCGCAAATTCAGGCGATGGTTGTGCGCTTACTTGATTTGAACGTCACCCCACAAGCCGACGCGGCAGACGGGTTGGCGTGCGCGATTTGCCATGCTTATCACCAGCACAGTTTAAACAAACTGATGACAGGGGCTAATTTGCTCAATCGCGGTAGCGGACGCGGCAAGAAAAAAGGGCGCTGGCGTTTGCCTGCTGAGGCACTTGAGAGTTTGGTAAAAACGCCTTGATGGTGGTTGAGGTTTCATCAGACGGTTATCCAATGGCGTGCTGCGCCCTTTGTCATTGTGTTGCGCTGGGTGTGAGGTGTTGTTTGCGCAAATTGTTTTTCTTATCGTTTGTTTTTATTGTGTGTTTTTTGTGCTATCTTTCTTTTTTTAAGGTATAAGTTTTATCTATTTTAGTTTGGACCACCCACATGAAGCAACCCAACCCAACCCTGCCGACCGCGCCAGCGACCAGTGAGGCGATGACCACCATCGTGCTGCTGATAAAATGCCAAGACCAAGCAGGCATTGTGCAAGCGGTATCGGCGGCGGTGTATCGCCACGGCGGCAATATCATCAGCCTTGATCAGTATTCAACGGCACTGGAGGGCGGACAATACTTTATGCGCTTAGCGTTTGCGGTACAAGACTGGGCGCAGCAGCAGGCAGCGTTTTGTGATGACTTTGCCAATCAGGTTGCGCAGGTGTATGCCATGGATTGGCAGGTTTTTGACAGCCGCCAGCGTAAACGCATGGCGATTTTGGTGACCAAGGCTGACCATGCGCTGCTTGACTTGCTGTGGCGTTGGCAGCGCGGCCAGTTGGCGTGTGATATCGCGTGCGTGGTGGGTAACCACGAAAACTTGCGCCGTGCGGTCGAGAATTTTGGCGTGCCATTTCACGTTGTGCCCGTGGACAATGCCAATAAAGCCGCCAGTGAGGCTGCGTTACAGGCATTGGTTGGCGATTGTGATGTGTTGGTGTTGGCGCGTTATATGCAGGTTTTGTCAGCGGATTTTGTCGCCAAATGGTCAATGAGAATCATCAATATCCACCATTCATTTTTGCCTGCGTTTGTTGGTGCTAATCCTTACCAACAGGCGTATGATAAGGGCGTGAAGCTGATTGGCGCGACGGCACATTATGTCACCGCAGATTTGGATCAAGGCCCGATTATTGAGCAAGATGTGCTACGCGTGGGGCATCGCCATAGTGTCGCTGAATTGCGCGCATTGGGGCAAGATGTTGAGCGCAACGTTTTGACGCGTGCGGTGCGTTGGCATTTAGACAACCGCGTGATTGTGGCAGGTAACAAGACGGTGGTGTTTAGTTAGCTAGCTGTTGGTCAGTTAAATCCATGCCCACCCCTGCCCACCTCAGCCAACGCCAAACCTTAGCCTTGCTGCTGACGCTCTATGTGGCACAAGGCTTGCCTGCAGGTTTTATCACCCAAGCATTGCCTGCGATTTTGCGCAGCTATCAGGCATCATTGGTGATGATTGGCTGGTCGGGGCTGGTCATGCTGCCGTGGGCGGTCAAGTTTTTGTGGTCGCCGTGGGTGGATACGCATTATTCGGCGCGCCTTGGGCAGGCGCGTAGTTGGATTTTGCCCACCCAGCTCTTGGCGGTGGCGTTGCTTGTCGTGGTGGCATTTTTTGAGCCGACGCGTTTGCAAGACAATACCGCTGTGGTGCAGTTGTATGCGGTGCTGTTTGGTTTAAGCCTGCTTGGTGCGACGCAAGATATCGCCACCGATGGCTTGGCGACACGGCTGCTTAAAGCCGATCCAAATTTGCCCCGTGGTTTGACTGAATCCGATGCACGCCACCAACAAAGCCAAGGTAATGCCATACAGGTGATTGGCTACCGCGTTGGGCTGATTGTTGGCGGCGGGCTGCTGCTGATGTGGCTAGAGCGCGTCGGCTGGCGCGGCGGATTTTTGGCGTTGGCAGGGCTGGTGCTGCTCAATACTGTGCCGATTTGGCGGTATCGCGAAGCGGTGGTGAACGCCGCACCAACCGACAGCAAGGCAACCACACGCCCCATCCATCCACATTTTTTTCAGCTTTGGCAAGCATTGATTGCGCAGTACCGTTATTTTATGGCGAGTCGTGAGCTGCGCGCGTGGCTTGGGGTTTTATTGGTGTTTAAAATTGCCGATGGCATTTCTAGCGGTATGGTCAAGCCGATGATGGTTGATAGTGGCGTAAGCCTTGCCGATATGGGTCTGTGGGTAACGGTGCTTGGCTCGGCGGCCTCATTGACGGGTGCGTGGGTGGCGACGCTTGCGCTGCGTCATATCAAGCGCGAGACGGCGCTGCTTTGGTTTAATGGCTTGCAAGCGGTGACAACGGGGCTGTACGGGGTGGCTGCGATGGGGTTTGCGCAAGGTTGGTTGCGCCAGTATGGCTGGCTGTACGCGGTCAATGCGTTGGAGCATTTTTGCGCAGCGTTGGCACTGATTGCGATGCTAACCACCATCATGCACTACGCACGGCGGCGTTATGCAGGCAGTGATTACACGTTGCAGGTGTGTTTGCTGACGGTGCTTAGTGGTGTGGCGCATTTTGCCAGTGGCTATTTGGCGCATCATCTGGGTTATGCGCTGCACTTTGGCTTGAGCATGGTCATAGGCTTGCTGTGTTTGTTGCCGATTGTGGTTTGGCAGCGCACATTGACCCGCCCATCAACGCTCTGCCGTTAAGCACTGTTTTGGGGTTTGTTTGCGATTAAGCGAGGTGACGCAGCCCCAGCCCGTCTGTTTGCGGTCATCACTTTGCCGATACATGACCAACGTTTGTCCATTGAGCCAACGATTGGGAAATGGCACGCCTTGCACGGTGGCTTGAATCATGCAATGACTGGTTGTGGGTACACCATCGGCGGCGGCCAACACTTGCAAGCGCACGCGTTGGCTGTCGGCCGAAAGCGGTGTGTTAAGCGGACAGTTGCCCGTGGCTTGATAAATCGCCTCAACGCGTTTTTGGGCGTTATTGACAATATCATACGCCATAAACAGGGTGTCATTGGCTTTTTGCTTGGCATAAATCGGCAAAAACTGCACCTGAATCACCGCCAACGAAAACGCATAAAACCCAAACGCCAACGCCAAACCCAGCAAGCTCACCCCACCATGTTCGCGCAAATGCGCCATCTGTGCGGCTTCATCACGCGGATATAGCTCAATTGCGTCGGCAATCTCGCGCCGTGCCATGCGGTAATAATACGCGTCCGTCCACCGCCCGACCATGACCGCCCAAAAAACCCACACTACAAGCCCAAGCCCAATACGTAACGGCATACGCCATGCCGCATCCAAGTCCTGCACCAACAAAAACTCCGCCAACACCAACACCAGCGTCATGACAAGCTGAATAAATGACCAACCTGCCACCGAATACACGATACTATCCAAATAACGCTTGCGATACAGTAGCCACGGAAACGTCATCAAAAACCCTGCCCAATGCCATTTGGGCGAGAGCTTGCCTGCGCGGTCAAACTCGGCAAAGCGTTTGAGATAATACGCCTGTGATCGCTTACCGATAAAGGCTTTGTCATACGCCAGCCGCTGTTGATCCGTCAGTTGGGCTTGCCAAAATGGTGGCGGCGATGTGGTTTCAATAAATAGCATACAAATTTAGCAAATTGTCGTTTATGTGGCGTGCGCGTTGGTTTATTGCGCCGCACTTTTGACATATAATAGCGCATTTTTAGCCGTGTCCGCAGCTTTTTGCGCGCAAATTTAGCAAACTTTTGTTTAGCAATTACGCGATTGACCGCCCTCACATTTGCCCTATTGACCCTGTTGCCATGCCAATCAATGACCTAAATCAACCGACCGATTTGCCCACCACCAGCGATTATGCGGCAAATACACCGTCAGACACCAGCCATCACCGTGGTATCCAAACCTTCATGAAGCGCAAAACCCATATGGGCAAAAAGGCGCAAGCAGGGTTGCAGCCTGAGTTTGCGCGCTTTTTTGTGCAAGATGCGCCTGCGCGGCAAGCGTTGGATATCGCAGGCATTACCGACTTGCGCACCTTATTTACCGCGCCTGATAGACCCTTAACGCTAGAGATTGGCTTTGGTATGGGCGCAACATTGGTACAAATGGCACAAGCCGCGCCGATGCGTAACTTTGTTGGCATTGAAGTGCATGAAGCAGGTTTGGGCAACTGTGCGTATTTGGCAGGGCAAGCGGGTTTGACCAATCTTAAGCTGATTGCAGGCGACGCGATAACCCTACTCAACCAGCTACCTGCCGCCCATATTGACACCGTGCAGCTGTACTTTCCTGACCCATGGCCCAAAAAACGCCACCACAAACGCCGCTTTGTGCAGCCTGAGCGCATGGCCATCGTCAGCCGCGCCCTCAAGCCAAACGGTTATTTTCACGCCGCCACCGACTGGGCAGAATACGCCGAAGCTATGCTTGTCGTCCTAGATGCTATGCCCGAATTTAACAACCCCGCAGGCAACGGGCAATTTTTACCGCGTCCCGATTTTCGGCCGCTGACCAAGTTTGAGCAGCGCGGTATCAATGAAGGTCGGGCGATTTTTGATGTGTTATATCAAAAACTTGCCGACTAAATTTGCCCGATTGGGGCGCGGCTATCCATAAGAATATTTTAACAAGGCGCTTGCAACACGGCTAACAAGTGCCTATAATATGCGTTCAAATTTTGAGAGCCCTCGTTTCCCAGACATCCCTCTCAACATTGTCCTTAAAAGGTTTTTAACATGAAAACTATCAGTGCTAAACCACATGAAGTGACGCACGACTGGTATGTCGTGGACGCTGAAGGTAAAACGCTCGGTCGCTTGGCGAGTGCAATTGCTGCCCGCCTTCGTGGTAAGCATAAGCCTTCATACACCCCGCACGTTGATACAGGCGATTATATCGTGGTCATCAACGCGGACAAAATCGCGGTAACTGGCAAAAAAGCGCAAGACAAAAAGTACTACCGCCACACAGGTTATCCTGGGGGTATTAAAGAAACCAACTTCACCAAGCTGTTAGCGCACAAGCCTGAAGACGTGCTACACAAAGCCGTTAAAGGGATGCTGCCAAAAGGCCCGCTTGGCTATGCCATGATCAAAAAACTTAAACTTTACGCTGGTAGCGAGCATCCACACAGCGCGCAACAGCCACAAGTCTTAGATATCTAATTAGGAGCATCGCATGGCAACAGCAGATCGCAACTACGGCACAGGTCGCCGTAAAACTTCAACCGCACGTGTATTTTTGTCAGCAGGTACAGGCAATATCACGGTTAATGGTAAGCCACTTGAGCAATACTTTGGCCGCGAAACTTCAGTGATGGTGGTGCGTCAGCCGCTAGAATTGCTTGATGCTGCCGATAAGTATGACATCTATGTCACCGTTAAAGGTGGCGGTATCAACGGGCAAGCAGGTGCAATCCGCCACGGTATCACCCGTGCATTGATTGACTCAGATGAAACCTTAAAGCCTGCCTTGAAAGAAGCTGGCTTTGTCACCCGTGATGCGCGTGAAGTGGAACGTAAAAAATTGGGTCTACGCAAAGCGCGTAAACGTCCACAGTTCTCAAAACGTTAAGATTTTTTATCACGTTTTTTGTACGTTTCCAAAAACCCTTGTGTCCAACGCAAGGGTTTTTTTATTTCACGATTATTTTGTGTTGAAAACGGTGCGTAACATTTATTTTGCGTCCAAAATAGCTTAAAATAGCCGAGATTAGCGAAATTTAGACGCGATGACGGTAGAATTTAGCCCACTTCTGCTTTAAAATAGCCTTAGAAATAGTGTGGATTTAGCAACGGTGTAGCAATATACCGTCATATAACCCAAATTGATTTAACGCCGCGTCAATTGCACAACCTATCTTTGCCCGTTGCGCCGATAATCAGCGCATGACGGTGACCACAAAGCGTCAGGGCAGTGCTGATTTGATTCAGTTATGCAACTGAAGCCAAATGCAGCCAACTTAAACCCATTTAAGTTAAGCGTGAGTTGGACGTTATAACGGCGACCCAGCCCAATGCCCAAGCCAGTTTTTGTGCCAAGGGCGTATGAAGCAAGGTGTTGCGGCGTTAATTTGGAGGAATAATTAATGAACCATGCCGAAGGCGTCGATGTCAAACGTCGAAGAGTATTGATTGCCACCACGGCGGCGATGGGCGCGGTTGGAGTGGGCGCGATTGCCACCCCGTTTGTGCGCTCATGGTTTCCAAGTGCCAAAGCCGAAGCGGCGGGTGCGCCTGTGACTTATGACACCAGCTCGATCGAATCAGGTCAGATGGTGGTCGTCAAGTATCGTGGTAAGCCCATTTATATCGTCAATCGCACCAAGCAGATGATGGACGATTTGTCTAAAATGGATTCTTTGTTGGTTGATCCAACCTCAGATGGCTCGGTGCAGCCAGACTACTGTAAAAACCCGACGCGTTCACGCGATGGTTCAAACATCTTGGTGTGTGAAGGGGTGTGTACGCATCTAGGCTGTGCACCAGGCTTTCGTCCCGAGGTGGGCGCAGCAGATTTGGGTGGTGCAAGCTGGTTGGGTGGCTTTTTTTGCCCGTGTCATGGTTCAAAGTACGATTTGGCAGCGCGTGTGTTTAAAAACGTGCCTGCACCGCGTAACTTGGCGATTCCCGACTATAATTTTAGCGGCACAATCTTGACGGTGGGAGTGTCATAATGAGCATGGGTAAACGTTTTATGCATTGGGTGGACGCGCGTTTTCCTGCGACCGAAACCTATGAATACCACATGTCAAAGTATTATGCGCCAAAAAACTTTAACTTTTGGTATTTCTTTGGCGTGTTGTCAATGGTGGTACTGGCAAACCAGCTGGTCACAGGCATTTGGCTAACAATGATGTTTAACCCAAGCGCTGAAGGTGCGTTTGCGTCGGTTGAATACATCATGCGCGATGTGCAAGGCGGTTGGCTGATTCGCTACATGCACTCGACGGGCGCGTCGGCGTTTTTCGTTGTGGTGTATCTACATATGTTCCGCGCGCTGCTGTATGGTTCATACAAAAAGCCGCGTGAGCTGGTCTGGCTCATCGGTATGGGCATTTATCTGTGCTTGATGGCCGAGGGCTTCTTTGGTTATTTGCTACCTTGGGGCAACATGTCATTTTGGGGTGCGCAAGTTATCTTGAACTTGCCTGCGGCCATCCCTGTCATTGGTGATGCGTTGGGCGAATGGATTAAAGGTGACTATATCATCTCAGGCATCACGCTCAACCGCTTTTTTGCCTTGCACGTGGTCGCCATTCCGTTGATTTTGGTGGGTCTGGTCTTTGTCCACTTGGTGGCATTGCACCACGTTGGTTCAAACAACCCTGACGGTATTGATATCAAACGCTTGAAGGATAAAAACGGCGTGCCACTTGATGGCGTGGCGTTCCACCCTTACTACACCGTGCATGACATGGTGGGTATTGTGGTGTTCTTTATGGTGTTCTTCTCGGTGGTGTTCTTTTTCCCAGAAGGCGGTGGTTATTTCCTTGAGCCACCAAACTTTGAAGCCGCCAATCCGCTTAAAACACCTGAGCATATCGCGCCTGTTTGGTACTACACGCCATTTTATGCCATGCTGCGTGCAACGCCATCAATGTTTGGTTCGGCATTGCCCGGGGTATTGGTGATGGGTGGCGCGATTGCGATTTTGTTTGTGTTGCCATGGCTTGACCGCTCGCCTGTACGCTCAATTCGCTACAAAGGCTGGATGTCACATGTTGCTTTGGCTATTTTTGTGATTAGCTTCTTGATTTTGGGCTATTTGGGGGCAACCCCTGCCAGTGACATCGCAACCATCGTCGCACGGGTATGTACGATTTTGTACTTCTTGTTCTTTATTTTAATGCCGTTTTATACCTCAATTGAAACGTGCAAACAGCCCCCTGAACGTGTCACTGGAGGTCATCACTAATGAAAGCGTTGCAAAAAACCTTAGTCGGCATGGGCTTGGCGGTGGCGATGGCAGCAGGTGCTTGCCAAGCCCAAGCGGCAGGCGGTCATGGCTGTGGTAGCTACACCGATGCCGCAGGCACAGAACACCCGCTGCACTGTGAAAAAGCACCTGTGGATTTGACCAACAAAGCCTCAATTCAGCGCGGTGCATCACTGTTTATGAGCTACTGCGTGGGCTGCCACAGCGCGCAATATGTGCGCTACTCTAAGATGTACAAGGATTTGGATATTCCCAAAGAGTTGGTTGAAAAATACTTGATGGTGACCACCGACCAAGTCGGTGATCATATCACCGCTGGTATTGACCCAGAAATGCAAAAAAGCTGGTTTGGTGCACAGCCACCAGATTTGACCTCAGAGACGCGTTTGCGCGGTCCAGACTGGGTCTACACCTACCTGCTTGGCTTTTATGAAGACCCAAGCCGCCCATGGGGTGCTAACAACTTGGTGCTACACAACGTTGCCATGCCGTTTGTGTTGCATGATATGCAAATGAACACCTCAAAAGAAGAATACCGCCAAAACATCGGTGATATTGTAAACTTCATGGCGTGGCTGGCCGAGCCTATGGCACATGAGCGCAAAGTGATTGGCGTGTATGTGCTGGTGTTCTTATTGTTGTTGTTTATCCCTGTGTATTTCTTGAATAAAGAATTCTGGAAAGACGTGAAATAATTCATTGCGGTGATTAAAACAAGGCAGCCATGGCTGCCTTGTTTGTTTTTGGGCGCACATCTTGTCAAAGTGCAGTAAATACGCTAGGCTAATGCTTTTGCGCCTCACGTTGATGCCGCTGTATGCTGCCGCCACTGTCTAATACGCCGATTTTATATGCCGATGATGGTTATTTGAGCCACCAAGTGCGCTTAGCATTGCTTGAAAAGCAAATTGGCTTTGATGAAGTGAGCGTGCCTGCGCTTGCCACACCAGCAAGCAATGCTAACGCACCCGACTCAACGGTCTTTAACCGTGAGGATTTGGCAGACTTAAACCCGTATAACACCTTACCTGTGTTGGTGGTCAAAGATTTGGTGTTGTATCACAACGCGGTGATTTTTGAGTATTTAGAAGACCGCTATCCTGCGTATCGGCTGCTACCTGAAACGCCCAATACGCGCGCACAATATCGGCAACTGATGTGGCGCATTGAGCAAGACTGGTTACAGCTTGCCGATGTGCTACTGACCCACGCTGACACGCTAGATGCTACACGTGCGCAAGCGGCACGAAAATCGCTGACGGATTCTTTGGTCACACTTGCACCGCTGTTTGCCCATCGGGTGTATTTTTTGTCCGATACCTTTGGGCTGTGTGATTGCTTGCTTGCGCCGATGTTGTACCGCTTGCCTGCCATGCAAATCACCTTGCCAACCACGCTTTGCCGACCTTTGTTGAATTATTGCGCGCGCGTGTTTGCGCGTCCGACATTTCAGGCCAGTCTAAAACTTGTATAGACGCTATTTTTAAAAAAATTTTAAGAGAGCATTATGGATAATCTAACCCTAACCCCGACCCGTCCGTACATGGTACGCGCGATTTTTGCATGGCTTGAGGATAATGCGCTGACCCCGTATATCATGGTGAATGCAACCTACCCAAATGTGCAAGTGCCAACCGAATACGTGCAAGAGGGCAAAATCGTGCTGAATATCGCCAGTCAAGCCACGGGCAACCTACAAATCAGCAATGACTTTATCCATTTTTATGCGCGGTTTGGTGGTGTGTCGCGTGAGATTTGGCTACCCATGCCAGCGCTGATGGGAATTTATGCCAAGGAAGATAACACGGTGGGCACATTTTTTGACCCCGATGAGTACGCCAATTACACCCCAGCGGCGGACAATGCGCCCAACACCAGCCCAACGGGTCGCCCAAAACGCGCCAACACGGCAGGTCTAAAGATTATCGAATAAGCGGCTAGCACCAAAAACCAACTGGATTTTAGTCAAAAAATTTGCTATGCTAAACGATTAACCAAATTTAGCTCAACGGTGGAGGTGACAATGGCGCGAGTAACGGTAGAGGACTGCTTGGACAATATTCACAATCGTTTTGATTTGATTTTGGTTGCCAGTAAGCGCGCACGCCAGTTGGCTCGCGGTGTGTCTGAGCCGATGGTTGAGCGTGAGAACGACAAGCCCACGGTGATTGCGCTGCGTGAGATTGCTGAAGGATTGGTGACCAAAGACATTTTGAGCCAGCCTGAGCGTGAATTACCCAAAGCGTTTGATGAGCTTAACTTCACGATTTCTAGCGGACAGCCTTTTTAATTGCAGGTCATCAGGTAGTCTGCTTAACCCCCTGTTTGTTTGGGGGTTTTTTATCGACAAAATTTGGCGTTTTTGGCGTATTGGTCTGGTTTTACTTGACTTTTGGCCCAAAATACGATTAATTAAGATATCTTTTAGCAGCCTACGAACACCATGGAGTAAGCACCTTGGATGATTCAGCGCGAGGCGTGGCGCGTTTGCTATCGCTGCATTGTTTGATGGGGAAAATTGATGCCAACCACATTGCCAAAGCGTAGTCACCCCGAGGTGGATGCCGCGCAACATGATTTGATGCGCCTGTTAGGCTACTTGTCAGCGGCGGATCGTGAGCAGGTGCTGCGCGCGTGTGCGTTTGGCGATGCCGCGCATATTCATGACAAACGCAAATCGGGCGAGCCATATATCACCCACCCGATTGCGGTGGCGGAGATTTTGGCAAGTTTTCGCATGGATGTGCAAACGCTGGTGGCGGCGATTTTACATGATACGGTGGAAGACACGGCGGTGACCGAAGCCGACATCACAGCGCAGTTTGGCGCGGATGTGGCACAAATCGTCAATGGCGTGACCAAGCTTAAATCCTCCAACGAAAAACACATCAACAAAGCCAATACGTTTTATAAAATCATCACCGCAACGCTTGAAGATCCACGCGTGTTGATTGTCAAACTTGCTGACCGCTTGCACAACATGAGCACCATTGACGCCGTGCCCGAAAAAAAACAGCAATCAACCGCGCAAGAGACGTTGGATTTTTATGTGCCGTTTGCGCGGATTATGGGACTAAATGATTTGGCGGATTATATCGAGATTTTGTGTTACCGCAGTCTAAACGCTGCCATGTACCACAAATTGTCGGATAAACTGTTGCAGCACGGATTGGGGCGAGCATTTCAGCGCGAGTCAATCCACAATTATTTAAATATTGTTCTAAATCGTCTCAACGTCAAAGGCTATGTCAAAGACGTGGATAACCGTGTGACGCTGTTTCGCCAATTTTTTAAAAATCGTGGTGAAATCAATGACTTGCTATGGCGGCATGAGTTTATGCTGGTCATGGACACCATCGAGCATTGCGACCGTGTGGCACGCTATTTGACCGAAAAATACCAAATTCCTGCCAGTCAAATCGAAGACCACATTCGCCATCCGCAGGCAGGCGGCAATCAGTCTTTGACGCTGACCTATCACACCGAACAAAACACCATTAAAATCAAAATCTTAACCAAAACCATGCTCAAAACCACACGGTTGGGTATTTTGATGGGTGAAGAGGCATCGTATCTAAGCCGCAGTGTCATCCAAGCGTCGCTACGCAATTTACAAAACCTAATCCATGATCATGCGGTGGATGAAACCATGCCCAGCGAGGCGGTGGCAGTGGTTGATAAACTGATCGATTATTTGCATGAACGCAAAATCATCTGCTACACGCCCAAAGGCGACGCTTATGAGTTGCCGCGCGGCTCAACGGCACTGGATTTTGCCTTTGCAGTCAGTAGCAGCCTTGCCATGCACGCAACGGGCGCGACCATCAACGGGCACAAGGCAAAACTTGGCACGGTGCTCAAAACAGGGCAAACCGTGCAGCTAGAAACCGATACCAATGCCGAGCCAAAAGCTGAATGGCTGGGATTTGTTGCCACCAACAAAGCGCGGCGCGTGCTGTTTGACTGGCTCAAAGGCTTGACCGCAGCGCAGCGGCAGACGCAAGGCCAAGCAGCGTTTGCGCGCGCGCTGGCCAATCAAGGCTTGGATATCACCACGCTTGATGACTACGCGTGGCAAAAACTACTCCACTGGCGCGGCCTTGCCGATAGGGCGGCGCTGTTTGAGGAGCTGACCACGGGCAAGCTGTTGCCGCAAATCGCAGTGTCTTGGCTTTTGACCCCCGAGCAGCTTGCCCAAAACCAAGCCCATGCCCATGCCGACCACCAGCCGCAAAGCCTGATTAGCGATGCCCCCGGTATGGAGGCGACGCTGTCAAGCTGTTGCCATCCGATTTATGGTGACCCGATTGTGGGGCATTTGTCAAAAAATGGCTTGGTGGTGCACCGCCACAAGTGTTTTTCGATTGATGAAATTCGCAAAATCAATGATTATCAGGTCATACCACTGCACTGGCGGCAGGCATGTGAAGCAGATGAGCTCAACCAACCTGTGTATTTTGATGCAGCGTTGCGCATCCATCGGCGGCTGACCGATGAGCAAGTCAGCGAGGCCATTTTTTTGGTGCGTGAGGTCAATGCAGGGTTTGAGAGCATTGAGCACCGTGCAGGTTACAGCTTGCTGTTTGTCGTGGTGCAAAGCCGCGAACAGTTGGCGCAGCTGATTTTACGCTTACGTACCTATTTGGGCTATCCCAATATCCAACGCCTGTACCAATGGAATGACGAGGTTGCGGCCATGGCGTGAGTGTTGGGTTGCGGCTGATTGGGAAGCTTGCCAAAAACGCTGTATTTATTTTTTAACCGCTTGATTTTTAGATAATTTCTTAAGGAATAATTTATGAGCCGTCAAATTATCCAAACCGACAACGCACCTGCCGCCGTAGGCACTTACTCACAAGCCGTCAAGGTTGGGCAGACCGTGTATGTGTCGGGGCAAATCGGGCTTGACCCCAAAACCATGCAGCTGGCGCAAGGCTTTGAGTCACAGGCGCGCCAAGTACTAGACAATATCGCGGCAATTTGCCAAGCGGCAGGCGGTTCACTGGCGGATGTGGTCAAATTCAATGTATCTTTGACGGACTTGGGCGATTTTGATGCGCTAAATCAGCTGTTTGTTGAACGCTTGACCGCGCCCTACCCTGCGCGCGCTGCGGTACAAGTTGCCGCGTTGCCCAAAGGCGCGGTGGTTGAAATCGAGGCGATTTTGCACGTCGCCTAAGCGTTTTGGTTTAAATTTTGCTGGCTGCTCCGCGCTAAACGGTATTTATGCTGATTCAAGTGGCGTTGCCCGTGCCGCTGTATCGGGTGTTTGATTACCGCGCTGATACGGTGCTGCCGCCCGTTGGTGCGCGTGTGCGTGTACCGTTTGGGCGGCAGTCATTGGTTGGCATCGTGGTCGCGCACATTGCGCACAGTGAGCTTGCACCCGATAAAATTAAAGCCGTGCAGGCGGTCATTGACACCATGCCCCTGCTAACCGACGATATGCGTGCGTTTGCCGCGTGGTTGGCGCAGTATTATCATTATCCGCTGGGTGATGTGTATGCGGTGATGTTGCCAACGCTGCTGCGCCAAGGTGCGGCGTTGCATGTTAGCGAGCGATATTGGCAGCTGGCGCGCGCGCTACAAGATGGCGATATCAGCGCCCGTGCCCACAAACAGCGCGAGCAATTTGCATTGTTTGAAATGCTCAGCCGTGGTGCGCCGCTTGCCGAGTCGCAAGCCTTGGCAGCTGGTGTTGAGCGCAAATTTTTACAAGACTTTGCCCAAAAAGGCTTGCTAACATCGCATTGGCGCGCGCCCGACAAACCTGCACCAATCACCAAGGCGGTCAATAGCCTTATGCTCAATGCCGATCAACAACGCGCCGTTGATGCTATCACCGAGGCGTATCACGCAGGCGGTTATCACGGCTTTTTGCTCAATGGCATCACAGGCAGCGGCAAGACCGAGGTGTATCTACAAGCCATGGCCGAGGTATTGGCCACAGGGCAACAGGTGCTGATTTTAGTACCAGAAATCGGCTTGACCCCACAGACACGCCAGCGTTTTGCTGAACGTTTTGCCACTGACGTGTTGATGCTGCATTCGGCACTGACCGACACCGCGCGGCTATCGGGCTGGCAGGCGTGCCGCGAAGGCTATGCCCAAATCATCATCGGTACGCGCTCAGCGGTGCTGTATCCATTTGCCAATTTGGGTATGATTATCGTTGATGAGGCGCATGACCTGTCTTATAAACAACAAGATACACTGCGCTATCATGCCACCGATGTCGCGCTATATCGCGGGTTTAAACGCGGCATTGTCGTGGTGTTGGGTACGGCGACGCCCTCGCTTGAAAGCCTTGCGTTGGTGCAGCAGGGCAAATTGCAAGAGCTGACCCTAACAGCACGCGCAGGCAACGCCCAACTTGCGCCCATGCAAATCGTCGATGCGCGCCAATATAAATCTCAACACGGTTTAGCCAGTAACGTCATCGCCGCGATGCAGCGCACGCTTGATCACGGTGAGCAGGTGTTGGTATTTCTCAATCGCCGTGGTTATGCACCGATTTTGCTATGTTCGGCGTGTGGCTGGCAAGCCGATTGCCCACGCTGTGACGCGCATTTGACCGTGCATTACACACCCGTGGCGCAGCTTAAATGCCACCATTGCGACTGGCAGCAAATGATTCCAACCGCATGCCCCGTGTGCAACAGCACCAACCTTGACCCGATGGGCATGGGCACGGCACGGCTGGTTGAGGGTTTACAGGCGCTGTTTGCAGGCACGCCCATTATTCAAATTGACCGCGACACCACGCGACGCAAGGACAGTTGGCAACGCTTGTACCAGCAAATTCACGATGAGCCAGCGGCGATTTTGGTCGGCACACAGATGGTGGCAAAAGGACACCATTTTGCCAATGTCACCTTGGTGGTCATGCCAAACGCTGACCGTGGTTTTTTGTCGGCGGATTTTCGCTCACCTGAGTACACCGCGCAGCTGATGGTGCAGGTGGCGGGACGTGCTGGCCGCGCCGACAAGGCGGGGCGCGTGCTGATCCAAACCGTACAACCCGAAAACCCTGCCCTACTCACCTTGGTGCGGCATGGGTATTTGGCACTGGCGCGGCAGTTATTGACAGAACGCCAAATGCTTGGCTTACCGCCATATCGCCACGCCTGCTTGGTACGCGCTGAGAGTAAGACATTGGCAAAAAACCATCAAGCCTTGGGTGACGCGCGGCAGCTATTGCCACCGTCTGAGCGCTTGCACGCGCTTGGCGTGAGTGTATCACCGATTATCGACGCACCGATGACCAAAAAAAATAGCCGCTACCATTCACAGTTGTTGCTACTGAGCCAAAACCGCGCGACCTTGCACGATTTATTAAACCAATGGTGGGCACACGTGCTGGCCATGCCATCCGCCGCTTATATGCGTTTGACGTTGGACATTGACCCTGTGGGATGGGGCTAACGCATGGGTGTATTGATTGCACGTTTAAAAACACATTAAACACGGCTAACACACAGCGATACACGATGTAACGCAATTTTGTTTTACACTGAATTTTTCAAACTTTAAGGATAACCCAATGAATTTTTTGGCAAAATTTCTACCAATCCATCAGGAAAAATCCATCAACCGCCCAAAACAAAGCCACACAACTCAATGGCAATATGACCCCTTTTTTCAACAAGCTGTCAAACAACAGCCGCTTAGCACAGGCGATGTGAACCACTTGCCCGTCAAGTACTTTGACGCCTCCAGCTTGATTGCGTTTTTTTTGGTAGATTATAAAAAAGCCCAACAAGTCGTGCGCAGCCATCAGGTTGAGGTGATTAAATTAGCGCGCAACAAAGCCCTGTTTAGCATTGCGTTTTATGATTATCGTGAACTGACCGATGGCAACCCGTATTTTGAAGTCTCGCCTGTGATTTTGGTGCGCCCCAAACAGGCAGGCTACCATGCCAAATCCAAATTGCCATTGCTGGACATGGCGTTACCCACCGACCGCCGCAACACGGGGTTTTGGGTGGTGGATCTGCCTGTAACAGACAAATTGGCGTGCGTGGCAGGTGTCGAAGGCTGGGGCTACCCCAAATTTGTCACCGAGATTGACTTTAGATTGAGCGATGACGGCTTTATGGGCGCGGTCAAACACCCACAGGACAACACGCAAGATATTGTGCGCTTACAAGGGCAGTTTGGTAACCGTGTGCCTGCACCGTGGTCGGACTTGGTCTTGTATTCCGAGCTTGACGGCGATTTGATTCGCGCAACGTCCAACACGCGCACCATCAACGGCGCGAAACTTGCAGGCAAAGGCGATTTTGTCTTGACGGTTGGCCAATCAACCCACCCGATGGCGCAGCGCTTACGGCAATTGGGCGTGGACGGTGCGCAGCCCTTGTCGGTCACTTACACCGATAGCTTGCAACTGCGCCTTAATGAAGGCGTGGTGTTTGGTGAGGCGTTGCAAATCGACTAAGTTTTTCTAACAGATTAAATAAAAAAGGCAACCGCTAACCGTGCTTGTCTTTTTTATTTTAGGAACTGCCGTAATAAAATTTTTAGCACAGTCATAAGCTTTTAGACGTTCTTTTCAGCAGAAGATTTTTCTACCACTGGTGTCTTACTTGAGCCTGTATTCTTCCCCTGTTTTCTGCACCTATCGCCTAGGTTGTACTAGCTAGGCACGTGCCATAATTAATGCCTTTTTTAACCTAATAATTTTCTTGTCTGCTCTACCTGTTAGCCAATCAATCGTATTCACCTCACGCAAGGGTTCTGATTTTTTAGCTTTTGTTCTATTTTAAAACGCTTATTTTATTTTAAAACGCTTAAAAGTTTAACCCAACATCGGTAGGTGATGCTTCACTTTGCTCCACATAGGCAACAGCAGTTTGCGTTCGCTGTAGCCAAGCAAGACGATATAGCCAAGCAGCAGCAGATTTGACCACCAAAACGCATAGCCCGACCACACCACCAACCCACTTGCCAGCACCATCACCGCAAGCAGCGCGCCCACCTTTTTGACCCGATACGCGATGGGATAAAACCGCTGCCCCAACGCATAAGAAATTACCATCATCGCCGCGTACACCGCCAGCGTAATCCACGCCGATGCCATAAAGCCATACCGCGATAGCAACAGCAAATGTAGCCCAATGGTTAAGCCTGCACCGATCCATGAAATCGCCGAGCCCACCAACGTGCGGTCAGTCACCTTATACCAGGTTGAGAGGTTATAATAAATGCCAAAACACAAATTGGCGATGACGATAATCGGCACAATGCCAATCGCCGTCCAATAGCTGGCATCGGTGATAAACAGCCGCTTGAGCCAGCCAATATTGGCAATAATACCAAGTGCCACCACAGAGGCGAACAACGCAAAGTATTCCGTCATACGCGCATAGGTCTGCTTAGCATCCGCCGATTGCATTTGTTTAAACAAAAACGGCTCAATGCCCATCCGATACGCGGTGACAAACAGCGTCATCAACACGGCAAGCTTGTAGCAGCCACCATACGCGCCTGCATCGGCTTTATCAATCAAATAATATTGGATGATTTTGTCAAAATTTTCATTGACCATGAATGCCAGCCCTGCCAGCATCACAGGGTAAGAATACGCCACCATCTGGCGAAACAGCGCACGATCAAAGCGCAGCCGCACACGGGCGACAATCGGCAACAGCATAACAAAGGTGGCGATACTGGCCAGCAAATTGGCATAAAACGGATACGCAACTTGTGCGGTCAGCCCAAATGTTGCCGCGACGGATGTGGGTACTACCGTAAACAGGGCAATCACCACCGCAGTTTGTAGCACAATCGCCATCACCCGCACCAACGAATAGCGCACAGGATAGCCATAAAAACGCAGCCACGCAAACGGCAGCATACACAGCGCATCAAAAAACGCAATCCACGCCATCCAGCGCACAAATTCAGGATGTGCGCCATAATCCAACAGATTGGCTAAGGGCTGATTGAAGACCAAAACGCTGATCAAAAACGTGCTGGCAAGCCCTGCCACAAACCAAAACGCTGTATTAAATACGCGCGACTCTTGGGCAACGGCGGCTTGTTTGGTGGTTTGGGTATCGACTGGTTGGTCGGGGTTAGGTTTAACGGCCGCAAAGCGAAAATACGCGGTCTCAAAACCAAAGGTCAGCACGATATTAACAAACGCAATCCATGCATACAGGCTGGTAAATACCGCAAACGCTTGTTTGTCAATGTAATGGATATACAGCGGATTTAGCAAAAACGTGATGACACGCGGCAAAATCGCCCCAATACCGTAAATCAGCGTTTCACCCAATAGGCGTTTGACGTTTACCACGATTGCTTATGACCCAACTGCTTATGACTCAAACCCACCAACCAAAATCAGCGCAACAGATGGCTAGTTGCCACCCGCACTGCCGCTTGTGCTGCCACCGCCAGCACTGTTACCGCTATTACCGCTTGAGCTGCCGCCCTCGCTACTGCGCGCAGGGCGTTCACGCGGTGGTTCGGGTGGTAGTTTGGGCGGTGGGCTACTTTCTACAGGCAGTGGACGCGATTCACTGCTGCGCGGTGCACGGGTTTCTTGAATCGACAACGTGTCTTGTTTATTGGCTGATTCTTTGATGCTTCGCGCAGGTTTTGTTGTGTTGTCGCTGTCTTTGGGCTTGTTTTGCGCTTGATTGGTTGCTTTGTCATTTGACTTGCTGCTGTCGCTTGTTTTTGACTTGCTGTCGGTTTTTGGTTTTGGTTTGGCTTTGGGCGCAGGCAGCTCTTTGTCGGTTTTATTGAGTCTGACCGCGCGCGGCGCATTGCTCAAATCTTGCACTGGTAGGCTGATTTCATAATCATCCATAATTGGCTCATACACGCTGATTGCCTCGACAATCGGCTTCACCGTTGGTGGCAAATCAAACGGTACGCTGCGGCTGGCCGTGTTGGCTTCAGCTTGGCTAGCAAATAACCCATAGGTCAAAACATAGCGTTTTTGCCCATCTATATTATCTTGTTTACTGTCTTGATTGGCTTTAGCACCCCCATCGGCGATACGAAAGTAGTTAAACTGGTTGCGATCCCCACGGGTCAGCAGATAATCTGCGACCACATCATGCTCACCGACATTCATCACCTGTACGGTGTATTTGTTTTTATTGGCTTTGATAAAATTGATGTCTTTAAATTCCGCAGGATAATTACGCATATCGCGGATAATCGCGTCAAATTTAACGGGCTTGACCAGTTCGACCGTCTCATTGGGCGCTTTACTCGCCAATAAAGCAGTCGGATCGGGGATAATCGGGTTATCGGCGGTTTGCCCTTGCTTGGTTAGCGTTGGTTTGACTTGCGCTGCGCCCCAAACCAAAAAGGTCAGCCCGCCTGCCGCTGCGGCAAATAACAGCCAAATGGTGACCCGAAATGCCCAAGAACGGTAGGCGTTTGATAACGTCGCAATCATGAATTAGCCTTGTAAAATCAGCCTATAATAACCAACACAGCGCAAAAATAACGCACCACGGCAAATCGCTTACGCTGCGACTGCCTCACCTGCTAGCACCGCACGCAGTGCCATTGGGTCATAATCTGCGGTAATCACCGCCTGCCCCAAGGCTTTGAGTAAAATCAAACGGATTTTGCCTGCCTGTACCTTTTTGTCATGCTGCATCAAATCCAGCGCGGTATCCACCGCAATCGCAGGCGGCACGACGGGCAACTTGGCGGCAGCAATCAACGTTTTGGCACGGGCAACGTCATTGGCCGAAAGCCAGCCAATACGCTGCGCTAGCTGCATGGCTTGTAGCATTCCCACCGCTACCGCCTCACCGTGTAACCAACTGCCATAGCCCATGTGCGTTTCGATGACATGCCCAAAGGTATGCCCAAAGTTCAGCAACGCGCGCCGCCCTGCCTCAAATTCATCCTCGGCAACCAAATTTGCCTTGTGCTGACAACAAGTTAGCACGGCATACGCCAAGGCTTTGGTGTCTAACGCCAACAAGCGCGCCATATTGGTCTCAAGCCATGCCAAGAACTCAACATCACCAATCAGCGCGTATTTGATGACTTCTGCCAAACCTGCCGACAATTCGCGCGCTGGCAATGTCGCAAGCGTTGCCATATCCGCCAGCACCAAGCGCGGCTGCCAAAACGCACCAATCATATTTTTACCCAATGCATGATTGATGCCTGTTTTGCCACCAACGCTGGAATCCACTTGTGCCAATAAGGTGGTGGGAATTTGGATAAAATCCACCCCACGCATAAAGCACGCTGCGGCAAAACCCACCATATCCCCAATCACACCACCACCAAGCGCAATCAGCGTACAGTCGCGGTTAAAGTGCGCCGTCATCAGCGCATCAAATATTTTATCTATCGACGCTTGGGTTTTGTACACCTCGCCATCGGGCAAAATGCACGTTTGGACGATTTTGTCTTGCGGCAAACTGGCTAATACCGCCTCCAAGTACAACGGCGCGACCGTATCATTACTGACCACCAAAACCTGCTTACCGCGAATATAGGGCGCAAAATCAAACTCCGCCAGCAAGTTTTGTCCAATCACAATCGGATAATGATGCGCCTGTGCATGGACAAGCAAGGTATGATAAACGTGTGAAGGCTGCGCTGATGTCATTGGGTCAATTCGTTATCGGTCAGGCTATCGGTTAAAGGATGCGTCGGCACGCCAGCAGGCTGCGCAAGTTGGTCGATAATCTCTTGCACCAACCGTCGCGGTGAGGTATGCCCCGTTATGATTTCTAGGTCTGCCAACTGCTGATAAATTGGCGCACGCACCGCAAACAACTCGGCTAGGCGTTGCTTAGGATTTTCGGTGTGTAATAGCGGACGGTTGCGGTCGCGGCAGGTTCGGGCGTACTGGGTATCCACACTGGCGTTGAGATAAATCACCAATCCGCGTTTGAGCAAAGCATGATTGGCAAGTGTTGTAATCGCGCCGCCTCCTGTGGCAATCACACGCCCGTCTTGCTCGGTCAAGCGTGCCAGCATACGCGTTTCACGCTCACGAAAACCTGCCTCGCCTTCTTTATCAAAAATCCAGCCGATACTTGCGCCTGCTGACGCTTCAATTTCTTTGTCGCTGTCAAAAAAATCGTAGCCCAACTGCTGAGCAAGTAGTTTGCCAATCGTTGTTTTACCTGCACCCATCGGGCCTATAAGCACCAAAAGCGGCGGTCGTGTCTGCATAAAAAACCACAAATCATCGTATTACTTAGCGTCATTATACGATGATTTGCGGCAAACTACCATACAGCACGCGCACACTTTCGGTGCTTGGGGCAGCGCTTAACGCACACGGCTTAGGTTATCATTGACGAGTTTGGGTGTAATAAAAATAAGCAACTCTTCTTTGGTGTTGGTTTTACTGGTGCGCTTAAAGAAACGGTCGATATAAGGAATATCGCCCAAAAATGGCACTTTGGTCACGCCATTGGTGATGTTGTTTTTAAACACGCCGCCTAGCACTACCGTTTGTCCATCATCCACCACCACGTTGGTTTGGATTGAATCTTTGGCAACCGCGGTCGCGCCATTGATGATGGTTGGTGAGCCGTTTTCAATGTTGAGCTGCATGCCAATGCGCCCATCGGGGGTGATGTTTGGTGTCACCTCAAGACTTAAGGCCGCCTCAACAAAGCTGGTTGAAGTTGCCCCACTGGCGGCCGCTTCTTGATAAGGAATTTGCGTGCCTGACATCACTTTGGCGGTTTGTTTATCAGCGGTTAGCACTTTGGGGCTTGAAATCACTTCACCTTTATTGTCTGCCTGCATGGCCGATAGCTCAAGATCAAGCAGTAAGTCTGAAATGCTCAGCAAACCAAATGCGATGCGCCCTGCCGGGTCAGCCACTGTGCCTAAATTAACGTTGAGGTTATCGGGGCGGGTGATGGTATACTCTGGATAAGAAATACTCTGTCCGTTCACCGTGATGGATTGCATGTCATATTTTTTCAATTCATTCACGGTTTGCATCGAACCGCCAACCAACAAGTCACGGTTTTTATGCAGCCCGTTGGACAAAATGCCCCATTTAACGCCCATCTCTTTACTAAAACCATCATTGGCACTGACAATACGCGCCTCAATCATGACTTGGCGGACAGGGATATCAAGCTTATTGACCAGCTCGCGGATATTGCTGATAATCTCGGCGGTGTCTTGTACAATCAACGTGTTGGTACGCGCATCAATCGTCACCGTACCACGCGGCGATAACAATGAACCGTTGCCGCTGTCATTGGTTGCGCTACGGCGTGATTCAATCATCTGGCGCAGTTGATCAGCTTGGGCGTAGTTTAGACGAATAAATTCGGTGCGCAGTGGCGCAAGTTCTTTATTTTTTTGTAGGGCTTGTAACTGGGCTTGTTCTTGCGCCTGTAGCTCTTCGGCAGGCGCGACCCAAATCACATTGCCATTGACACGCTTGTCTAGGTTTTTACTTTTTAAAATAATATCTAAGGCTTGATCCCACGGCACATTAATCAGACGCAAGGTGATGTTACCGCTTACCGAGTCACTGGCGATGATGTTGGTGTTGGTATGTTGCCCCAGTACTTCTAAAATCGTGCGCACACTGACATCTTGGAATTCAAGTGATAAAGGCTCACCTGTGTAGACGCGTTCTTCAAGGGTTGGTTCGGTCAAGCGCTTGGGCGGTGTGACATTGATACTAAGCTGACTGCCTGTTTGATAGGCTTTGTATTCATAATCGCCATTCATGACGATGCGAATCACCCCGTTGTTGCCTTGGTTGCTGGCCACCACGTTTTGCACAATGCCTGCCCCTGCGGTTTGGCGTTGTAGGCGTACAGGCACAGTTGCACCTGTCATGCGCACCACCAGCTCATCGCCGCTGCGCTGGACATCAAGGGGGATATGAGGATTGCTGACGTTGATGGTGATCGTGCTGCCGTTGCCTTGCGGTGAGACACTAATAGAGCTTAAACCATCATAATTGTAGCTGCGTGAAAAACTGGCGGCAGGATTGAGCAGCGGATTGACTTTAACCACCATCGTGTCACGCGCTGCTTGGGCGGTATCTTTGTCGGCAACGGGCTGCACGGCAGGCGGTGTGGCGACCACTGGCGCGGCGGATGCCATTTCAACTGGCGCAGGTGGCGCAGATACATTGGGCGCTTGCATGGTGACAACCAGACGATGATCGGCTGTGCGTGTGCTAAGCACTTGCTGGTCATTGACACCGATGATTAGGCGTGTGGTATTGCCGCCTTCAATTGCGGTTACCTCTTTGATGTTGCCTTGATTAAATGCCGTCAGACGGTTGTTTAATGTTTGATCGACATTATTAAAGTCAAGCACCAACCGCTTAGGGTTGTCAAGCTCATAGGCGGTCGGCTTAATCGGCTGATTGGAAAAATCAATGTTTAACTCAGTGACACCAGGCTGCGGCTCGCTTACGCTGATGGCATTGATGCTGGTATCAGCCGCCCACACTGTCGGGCTTACTAGCGCTGCACTGACCGCTAGACTGACAGCCGATAATTTAGCCGATTTTGACCGAGTCAAATGAAAATGATTACGGCGCAAATACGCAAACATGGTCATGGCAACATCCTTTATCATCTTTTTAACGGTTTTAGCTGGGTCATCTTAATTGGCGGCTACCACCAAGGTATTGGGCTTTTCGACATAGCCGACACGGCTGTCTGGTACGATTTCAATAATGTTTATCTGAGCAGGTGTGATCTCGGCAATGCGGCCATCGTTTTTACCCAAATAATTGCCCACGCCGACCGTGGCAATGCTACCATCTGGGCGTTGAATCAGCGCAACCTGCTGACCCGTTTGTGACATCATCGTGCCTTTGTAGCTAAGCTCATTGAGTTCAAACTGCTCAAGCGGTTCTTTGAGCCGGGTGGCATCGGGGCGCACGCCTTGGATTTGCTCTTGTTGGGTCGCCTGTAGCATTTGGCTTGGCGGCATAAACGGGCTGCGCAGGTTTTGCGCGCTGTAATTAAACGCCTCAATCACCTCGGGCTCTGGTGGCGGCTGAATCGGTTGGGCAGGTTGGTTGCGGATATCTTGCATATCTTGCTGCGCCAAGGCAACGCGGTCTTGACAGCCTGTTAGTGCCGCTAACATCAGCCCAGTCAAGGCGAATGCTTGCCATGCGTGGTGTGACATCATTTCGCCTCCTGTGCTGCGTCGGTTGCATCTTTGCCTGCGGTTTCGGTGATTTCTTTTGAGCGATAGGTTTTGGTATTAAGCACCAAATTCAGCTCAGGCAGATGATCAAGGCTTGGCTGCGGATTGGTGACCTCAAAGTCATGTAAGGTGATGATGCGCGGCAGCTTGGCAAGTCCGCTTAAAAACTGCCCAAATTCGTGATAATTGCCCACCGCGGCGATGCGAATCGGCTGCTCAATAAACAGCTCTTGCGATACCTCTGGTTCAACCTTGATGTCTTGAAAGCGAATGTTACTGCTCATACCTGCCATGTTGATACCATCAACCAAATCTGAGATTCGTGTCTCTTTGGGTAATTGATTGAGCAGTTCACGAAAATCTGCTTGCATTTTTGCCACTTGGTCTTCATATTCTTTGAGGTGGCGCGCTTTGGATTCTTTTTCACGGTACTGATCAAGCAAAGTTTGCTGCTCAGATTCTGCTGAGGCAATCTCATCACGCTTGCTGCTGATTGGTAAGAACCAAGTTAGCATGGCAACCAGCCCCACAATAAAAGCCAGCACGGTGATTTTTACAGGTAGCGGCCAGCTGCCGTAGTTATTTTGATCCAGCGATTTAAAGCTATCAGCAAATGCTTTTAAATCAAACGATTTTTTGGCAGGTTTGATTGCTGTTAGTGGCGTGGTTTTGGTGGTTTTGGTTCTGCCAAATAGCGGCTTACGGGTAGATTTGGTTAATTTAACCATCAGTTACTCCTTAGCCGTGCTGGCAGTGCTGGCTGGTGTATCCGCCGATGCGGCAGAAGAAGTCGCTATCGCTGTGCTGGCAACTGTACTGGCAGATTGCGCACTGGCAATGTTGGTCGTCACAACAAATGTGATATATTTATCTTCAGGGTACTCAGGGCGCGGCTCAGCCCCTGTGCCGTTGGCGTTATTGGGCGCGGTAGACCGGGCGGTTTGGTTTTGGTACGCCACCGCATTGGGTTGGCTTAAGCTGACTACCGCTGAGTCTGCTAGCCACTGTGAGCCGTCTAAGTTACGGATAAAGGTTGATACCACATTGGGGTCGTCCGCTTGCCCCGTGAATGTGATGACATCGCCTTCACGTTTCATGTTGGTAAGGTACATCTGCGCTGGCACAAGGCGCGCGATATCATCCCACACGTGTACGGGCACAGGGCGGCGACCTTGCAAGTCTTGAATGACTTTCATGCGCTCGATGATGTCATTGCGCTGCTGCTCAAGCGTTGAAATCTTCTCTAAGGCTTTATCTAAATCTGTATTGGCCTGTTTGATGCTTTCATTGGCTTGTTGCTGCTGCTCAAGCTCGCGGTTAAAATAGCTCCACGCCGCAAAAGCGCCCAATAATGACAGCAGCAACACAGCAATAAGCAGTGTCATAAACTCTTTGTTTTTGCGCTCGCGAATCTCTTGACGCCAAGGCAGTAAGTTAATGCGCGCCATCAGTCAAAACTCCTTAACGCCAAACCACACGCAGCCAACAAGCTTGGCGCATCGGCAATTAATGCCATGGTGTCGATATGTGGTGCAATCGTCATATGCGAAAACGGATTGGCAACGCTGGTGGGATTGCCCAGCTTGCGCTCAACCTGTGAGGCAAGATTTGACAAATTCGCTGTACCGCCTGCTAGCAAGATATGATTGATGTGATGGCTTTGACTGGTCGAAAAATAAAACTGCAAGGCGCGTGTAATCTGCTGCACCACCAAATCTATAAACGGTGCTAACACGTCAGTGTGGTAATCGGCGGGCAAACTTGCGTTGCGTCTGCTTTGCATGGCCTCTTCAGGCGTCAATCCATAGCGGCTTTGGATGCTCTCGGTGAGCTGTGCACCGCCAAATAGCTGCTCACGGCTATAAATAAACTGCCCGTCGCGTGCAATATACAGCGTGGTTTGGTTATGTCCAATATCGATGAGCGCGACATGCTGCGCCTCGCCTGCAACCGGCAGACCATCAACAATTAAACCAAACGCCCGTTCAATCGCATAAGCTTCAACATCCACAACTTTCGTAGTTAGACCTGCAAGGCTCATCAGCTCAACGCATTGATCGACGTTTTCGCTGCGCGATGCCACAAGCAGCACATCTACCATCGTTGGGCTATTGGCTGACGGTCCTAGGACATCAAAGTCAATATTGACCTCGTCTAGTGGATACGGGATATACTGCTCGGCATCCAAGCGAATCCGCGCCTCGCGCTCAACGTCATTGAGATCACTGTCCATTTCAATGACTTTGCTGATGACTGACGTGCCAGCAACGGCGGTTGCCACTTGATTGGTTGATAAGTTTAGCGAACGCGTAAGATTGGCGAGGATATCACTAACCGCCTCGACATCTACAATGCGTTTATCCGCCACCAAGCCATGCGGTAGCGGCGCAATACCGTAGTTTTTGAGGTGAAATAAACCTTGCTGACGGGTGAGTTCAACGACTTTTACGCTCGTCGTTGTGACATCGACCCCAATGAGCTGCTTGTTGTTTTTTGTAAAAAACCTCACAATAATGTTCCTTATTGTGCCGCGGTAGGTAACTATTCTTAAATGCCGATACCTTACTGTAGTTTAGATTACATTTCAATGTTTTTTATTGCTCATTTTCCTAAATGGCGTAAAAATCAGATAACCTGCTATTTTTCACCCAGTCTAGCGCGAATGCTGATTGTTTGGCTTTAAGAAGCTAGTTTTTCATAAGCGCGCAAGCGGCTATGTTAAAAACGCTGCATCATGTGATTTCATCGTTTAAGACAGGTTTATTTAAGTTTACCTAACTTGATAAAAAGCAAGAACAAAAAAATTTCATCAACATTTGCGCGACGCTTGCCAATTTTGGTTATAATGTGATTTTATTTTGCTACAAGCCTTATTCAATATGCCGCAAACTGCTCAATCTCGTCCGCTTTGGCTGTCTTTTTTGCTCAATGTATGCCTAGGTCTTGTGGCATTGTTTTTGCTGTTGATGCTTGCCCTACCTATCGGATTTTATGGTATGGCAATGTATATCACGCCAACGCTGCCAAGTTTGGATGAGCTTAAGCAAGCCAAGCTTGCCATGCCGCTGCAGATTTATACCCATGACAATCAGCTAATTGGGCAGTACGGCAATACCATGTCCTTGCCTGTGGCATATGAGCAGCTGCCTAAGACCATGATTGATGCGTTTTTGGCGGCTGAGGATGCGACGTTTTTTGAACACAGCGGCATTAGCGTTAAAGGTATTGGGCGCGCTTTAACAGAGGCTGTATCTGACGATGAGGGGCAAACAGGCGGCTCAACCATCACCATGCAGGTTGCCAAAAACTACTTTTTATCGCCTGAGCGCACCCTCAACCGTAAGCTCACTGAGCTGTTTTTGGCGCGTAAAATTGAAGAACAACTCACCAAAAAAGAAATTTTGACGCTGTATGTCAATAAAATCTATCTTGGGATGGGCGCGTATGGTGTCAAAGCCGCCGCCAAACAGTACTATAGCAAGTCACTGGATAACCTTACGGTTGCCGAAATGGCGATGATTGCAGGCTTGCCCAAAGCACCGTCTAAATACAACCCCGTGGCTAACCCCAAACGCGCCCTTGAGCGACGCAACTGGATTTTGGGACAAATGCTAAAAAACCGCGCGATTAGCCAAGCGCAGTATGAAGAGGCGATTGCCGCGCCAATCGGCTTACACCTCTATCAAGCCAAACTTGATAAAAACTTCCCGTATTTGGCAGAAATGGCGCGTTTTGCGTTGGTTGAGCAATACGGCGAGGGCGTGATTGATTCAGGCTGGCGCGTGCGTTTGACCATTGACAGTGACAAACAGCAATATGCCGAAAATGCGCTAAAACGCGGGCTGTTTGCCTATGATCGCCGCCACGGTTGGCGCGGCGCGTTGGGCAACACGCGTGATAAAGCGCATCCTGCCAAGCTTGCCAACTACCCTATCATGAATGGGTTGTATCCTGTTGAAATTATCAAAGCGCCTGCAGGCGGCACCGCACAAGCAGTCATGCAAAATGGCAGCCAGATTGAAATTCCGTGGTCAGGACAGCGATGGGCGACTTTGCACTACAAAACGCCCGATGCCACTTATACCTCAAATAACATCCTTCAACCACATGACATCGTCTATGTCACCCGTCGTGGCAGCAGCAATGAATGGTCATTGGTACAAGTGCCCGCTGTTGAAGGTGCACTGGTATCTATCAACCCCGAAAACGGCGCGCTGCTTGCCGTGGTCGGCGGTTTTGACTTTTATAAAAGTAAATTTAACCGCGCCTTGCAAGGCTATCGCCAACCCGGCTCAACCATCAAACCCTTGATTTATACCGCCGCGCTAGAAAAAGGCTTTAGCCCCGACACACTGATTTCTGATGGCCCGCTTAAAGTGGGTGACTGGACACCAAAAAACGCCGATGGGCGCAACCTCGGCATGATTCCGCTACGCAAAGGCTTGTATATGTCACGCAACTTGGTGTCAATTCGCGTCCTACAATCCACAGGCGTACCGCGGACGCGTGAGCTGTTGGATCAGTTTGGGCTTGAAAAAGATAAAATGCCGACCACCTTGTCCTTAGCATTGGGGGCAGGTGACGCGACCCCAGTCCAGATGGCCACAGGTTACTCAACCTTTGCCAATGGCGGGCATCGCATTCAGCCGTACTTTATCGAGCAGATTTTTGACTACCATAACCGCTTGTTGTACCAAGCCAACCCACAGCAAGCCTGTGCGGTCTGCTTTAATCAGCAGCTAGAAAAAACCAACGCCGATTTGCTCAAACAGCATGAAGAAAAACTACAAGCCATGGCCGCAGGTACATTAGACACAAGCACTAAAAAACCTGAAGAACCTGCCGACTTGCTCAACGATAACCCACTAGCAGGTTATAAAGCCAATCCTGATAAAGACAAGGAAAAGGCGGACAAAGAAAAAGAGAAGCAAGCGCAGCAAGCAAAAGACAGCAAAAACAAAGACCAAGACAGCAAAGCGCTGACCCCCGAAGAGCAAGCTGCCCAAACTGCCGCTGCCCTACAAGCCCGTAATGCGCAGCTACAAGCACAACTATACGACGCAGGCCCCGACACAGACAAGCTCAAAGCCCCTGTTGAGCAGCTAACGACCGCACAGCAAGCACCGCGGATTATCTCTGCCAGCAACGCCTACAACATGGCAAATATCTTGCGTGACGTGGTGCAAAGAGGCACAGGACGACGCGCGCTTGCGTTAAATCGCTCAGACATCGGTGGTAAAACGGGTACCACTAACGAAGCCAAAGACGCATGGTTTGCAGGTATCAACCCAAATATGGTGACGATTGTTTGGGTGGGTTTTGACCAGCCGATGGGTCTAGGACGACGTGAATTTGGCGGTGTGGCAGCCTTACCGATTTGGATGGACTACACCGCAAAAGCCCTACAAGATACGCCAGTTGAATGGGTCTCGGTGGATAACCGCGCCAAATCCAAAAAACAAGAGCAAGAAACCATTGAGCTGACCGACGACGGTGAGCGCCGCGTTGATAGCAAAGGCAAGCCCATCAAAGACGATAAAAACGGCGAAGCTAAAAACGATGATGGCAAGCCGCCGCAAGCCGTTGCACGCAAACGCCCTGAGGAGGCGGCCTCTGAGCCCGACGCTGACACCAACTTTGCACAACTAGCGACCAATGAGCCTGTGCCACACAGTACCGCCAACTGATTTTTGAGGCAGCGCGCCGACCCTTGACGGTATGAAATCAAGGGCTTGTTGCCAACAATGCTGGCTGTCGTGTGGCGCGCATTGATGCCCTAAGCAGCTGTGTAACAATCGGACTACTGACAGGCTAACGTTTTTGCGTCATCGTATCTGCCATGCCGTTTTTACCCATAAAAATCCTATATTTTATAGTCAAAACGGTGTTCGCATGCCGAAATTTTTTATAACCACCTATCACCGTAGCCATTATTTATATTGATATTGCGGTGTTTTGTAAGGATTGATTGTATGTTGCAACGTTTTACCCCTGCCCTCATCGCCATCGCCTGTGCAAGCCTGCTTGCGCCAACCCCTGCCCAAGCAGCCAAACAGCGCACGACCTCAAGCGCAAGCAAGATTAACGCCAAAAAATCTGCCAAAATTGTAGCCAATAGCGCGGTATCAGACACCGAGGCAACCATCGCGCCCCCCGTACCTGCCGATGATTTGGTGATTTTGGCCACTGAGCCAACCCTGACCACCGTCAGCTACCCCAAAGTCAATGCCGTGACTTGGGTCGGTACTAATGTAACGGCACAGGGCTTACAAAATGTTCCCATGCCAACCTTGCGTGTTAGCAATGTCTCCACCGTGCCAACCGTCATCGTGCCTGCCACCACCGATGCCAATGGCGCAGAGCTTGATGTCAGTGTGATTGATGATTTTTTGGCAGAAGCATCGCCCAAAGCACGCCACTATCCGCCTGTTTTTGCCAGTCGCACCGACCGCTACAACACCACCCAGCGTCTCAAGCAATTAACGGGGTGGATTGAGCCGTATGCCGCTCGCCCCAATGCGTCTTATGATGTACTGTTACGCGCAGTAAAGCTCAACGCGATAGGGCGTAACCTTGATTTGGGTTCAAACTATGCGGTACGCGCCAGCAACTATGTCAGCCGCGCGCTAAGACTTGATGACAGCGCCGAAGCCAATTTCTTATACGGTACAATGCTGGCAGAAGGTGGCGGCTTCCAAGAGGGTGCTAAATACCTTGAAAAGGCTGAGCGCATGGGCTACAAGGAGGCGACCCAAAGCTTGGCACAGGCTGATTTGCTTGATGATAAGCGCGACAATGCCATTCGCCGTTTAAATGATTTTAAAGCGCAATACCCCAATGACCCTTATATCGACGCGCAGCTTGACATCGTCAATAGCGGCAAATACTACATTTGGGAAATTCCAGCGGCTAATCTGAAGCGCTGATAATTTTATCCTATTGATAAAGCGTTTAAGATACAATTTAGCTTAGCGATAATCTACCCTATCAGTCAGTTTGATAGGGTATTTTTTGGTTGATAACTTGGGTAAAATAGTCTGACTTTTTATCACCTTGATTGGGTTGGGTGTCGCCAAAGGCCGCCCCATCATCGCATCTGTGCTATTTTCATGAATTCTATAACCTGTATGCTTGGTTTATCGGCGGCTCACCAACCGCTGGCTGGCTGGCGGCATTTTGTGCAGCTTAGCCTCACAACGCTTGCCGCTGCCAGCGTGTTGTCGCTGTCGGCATGTCAAACCATTCCCGTTGGCAAACGCAGCACCGCACAAGCCATCATGGCGCAGCGTGCCGATGTCTTAACCAGCCAGCGCTTGAGTAACGACACCCAAAGCCGACTGCTTGGCGCAGGCTTGCAAGCTGATGACTGCATCGCTGATATGCCGCGCTGTATTGTCAGCTTGCAAAAAGCGAATTTTAGCAATGATAAATCCTTGTATGGCGCGTACAGTGAGCTGTTTTATTCTGCTGCTTTGCGGTTCAAAGATGGCTATCGCTGCAGCCCATCGCCACGCGAACTGGCGACCGATTATGCCAAACAATACGTCGCCGATGCGCCGCCACCGCCCGACCCCAAGACGGGTGAGCGACCAATTGATTGCCAAGCGGCGATAGAAGATGACATGCTACAGGCGGTGCGCTTTGCTTATATTTATCTGATGTATGATTGGATTAAAAAACCTGCGCCATCTAGCACGGACACCAGCTCCACAAACGCGCTGACGACAAGCGATGTCATCTATCCGCCGCGCGAACGCGATGTACAAATCAAAGATATCTATAATGCGGCATTGGATGAACTGGGCGATCGGCTGTATGAACGCCGATTTGAACCCAGCTATCAAGTCAATGACAACCGTATTCGTATCAATTTGGGTCAGCTATCAACGCAAGAAACGCGTCTGCCAACGCGGCTGGTATCCAGTAACCAATTAAATTTATCGCAGTTTAATAGTATCAGCCGCCGCGATGGTTTTGGTGTTGATTATGTGCTGATTTTGGATGACCGCTATACGGTATCAGTCCGCAACCAAATCCTCAACAGCCAGCGCAATGATTTATCGTTACAAGAGCGCATTCACTCATTGGGGCATTTGCCTGTAACGTTACTGTTGGTGCCGCAGGGTGAGACGTTGGACGATTTACTCACCACGCATGATTTTACCCTGAGCATCTATGACCCGTTTGAAACACGCCGTGCCACCATACTGGGGCATCCTGTGGCACTGTCGGCCAATTTTTCGGCGGCGTATGGCATGTGGCTTAGTGATAATTCATTAAGCCCGATTAGCAAGCTTAACATGCTCAGCAAGAATTTTCAGACCACCCAGCCGCATGTGTTTATGCTAGAGCCGTACAACCCCAACAAGCGCGTTATTGTCATGCTACACGGTCTGGCATCCAGCCCTGAAACATGGATTAGTCTGACCAACGATATTTTTAATGACCCAACATTGCGTGATAATTATCAAGTTTGGCAAGTATTTTATCCGACCAACCTGCCAATTTTAGAAAACCGCTACCAAATTGCGAGGCTGTTGCAAGCGGCGTTTAGGCAAGTCGATCCAGCAGGCGACGCACCTGCCAGCCAGCACGCGGTTTTGGTTGGGCATAGTCTGGGCGGTGTCATTGGGCGTATGTTGGTGTCAAACGATGACTTGCGCCCTCGGTTGCGCGATTTGATTAACCAAAACCCCAATGCGCCCGATGCCTATGCCATGCGCCAGCTTGAGCAGACCGTCACCAGTCGTGAAGAATTTAACGACCGCTTTATACTGCACGCCATGCCGCAAGTGGATCGGGCGATTTTTATCAATGCGCCATTTCGCGGTACAGACTTTGCCGACCGCTGGTTTGCCCGCGCGCTTCGGCGGCTGATTAACCTACCGGCAGGTTTTTTGCAAACCGTTAGCCAAAACTTGACCAGTATTTTTACCGAAGGGGAATTGGCAAATAATCCACTAGCAGGGCTGTTTTTGCAAAATGGTGCCAGTCAGCTAAGCGATCAATCGTTTTTTGTTCAACTGACCAAAAACTTGCACGTCACCCCACGCGTCACCACCAATGTGCTAATTGGCGCGAATGACAAAGATTTGCTGAACGCGCTGGAGCAAAGTAAAGCCGCTGCCAATAACCCTGCAGCAACGTTTTATAACTCTGCCAATCTACAAGCCGCACAAGCGCGCCTTGATGAAAACCAGCAACTGCTACAACAGGTCAAAACGGGTGTAACCAGCAATCTATCCGACGGTGTCGTGCCGTATAGCAGCTCACACCTAGATGGCGCAGAAAGTGAAAAAATCTTTAGCGGTAAACATGATATCCACACCGACCCACAGGCAATTTTAGAATTGCGCCGTATTTTGCGCCGTCAGCTCAATGCTCACCCAACCCCCAGCCCATCACCCACCGCTAAGCGCGTCTCTTAGTTAAGCAAAACCCATGCCGTTTGCGCGCAAGCCAACGGCTTAACATTCAACCAAAAAAAACGGCTTGCCATCGACAAGCCGTTTTTTTTGATGCAATTTTGATTAAATTTTGCTAAAGTATTTGGTCAAAACTTCTAAACAGCGTGTGATTTTGGCAGGCTGCTGCTCACGGTTGGGTGTGACAGCGTACAGCATATAGCTTGGTAGCTGATAACCTGGTAAGACTTCAACCAATTCACCGCTTGCCAACTCTTTTTGTACATCCAACGACATCAAACGCACCACACCATGGCCTTCTTTTGCCAAGGTGGTTGCCATCATGACGTTGTTGGTTTGGATGCGTGAATTGAGCTTCACTCGGGTTTTTTTGCCGCCTTCAACGCTGGTCAAATCCAGCTGAACAGGGTCTTTTAGTAGACTAATACCAATGATTTGCAGCTCACTTAATGCCTTGGGGTCAGTGATTTTGTCAAACTGGCGCAAATAGTCGGGTGAGGCCACAAGCAGTTGGCGCACCTCGGTCAAAGGTGTCATTGATACGCTGCTGTCGTTTTGCGCAGGGGTCATGCGTAGCGCGATATCAATACGCTCTTCAATCAAATCAACGTATTGGTTATCGGCTTCAAAGTGAATGGTCAAATCATCATGCGCTGCCATCCATGACGAAAGCGCAGGCAATAGATGATTGACCGCGATTTCTGGCGTGGTTGCGATGCGCAGGTTGCCTGCTAGCTCATCACGCAGTTGATTGACGCGGATACGCCCTTGTTCGGCAGCGGCAACCACATCTTTGGCACTTTCATAAAAACTTGCACCTGCCTCGGTTAGGCTGAGCTTACGGGTCGAACGGTGCAATAGCACCACGCCCAAATCGTTTTCAAGAGAGCGAATTTGCTGGCTGACCGCGCTGGTTGTGATGCCCAACTCTTTGGCGGCACCGCTAAACGAGCCGTGACGCACCACGCTGGCGAATACCGCCATACCTCTTAAATTATCTAACATAATGACCTTGGTTGTGTATCGTAAAACTGATGGTTTAACGTTTAAGCGTTAAGGCTGTATTATACGCATTTATGAAATACATTTAAACAATCTTACTGGAATTTTATTGTTTGTTTGTAAACATTTCTTTCTATAAAATACATTTTAGCTAAATAACGCGCACAACGCGGTGTAGGTCATACGTGCTTAATTCGGCTGATGGGTATCGTTGGTATTCGGGTTTAAGGCTACGACAAAATCCGTTATCGGTGTCTGCGCATTCAATGCCTGCATGACGGGGCTTTGGCTGATTTGCGCACGGGCGAGGTCATAGGCGTGTTGCTTACGCTCATCATCGGCTTGTGCTGGGGTAGCGTGTGCGGGCTGTTGCTCGCTGAGGGTCAGCTTGACTGTGCTAGTGCTAAACTGTTTGCGCAGTGCTTTGACCAAATTCTCAAACGCGATGCTATCGCTTAGCACACGATCGGCGGTGATAAATTCACTTGCGCCACCAATCACGCCTTGCATGTTGCCGTGTTTGGCAAGGGTCAGCTCGTCATTTGCTAGCCAGCCGTGTTCGCGCGCTTGATACACCCAATAGTCCCACTTGGCAGGTGTCCAGTCGCCAGCCAGCGTTTGCGCCGCAGGGTGCAATACGTCAAACGGAGACGCTGCTGGTCGCTGTGGCGTTGTGGCGGGGTTGTCAGCAGACTTAGTGGGCGCTGTTAAATCAAATACCGCAGGCGGCTGTGCGTCACTGGCCGCTAGACGTTGCGCGTTTATATCTGGATTATCTAGATTTTGGGATGTATCTGCCGATAAATTTGGCTCATCATGAGCCAGTGTAGGCTCAATATCGGCTGTTGGCGGCTGATTAGTCGCAGGTGGATTTGAAGGTGGCTCAGCCAAACTCGGGGTTGTGGCAATAGTGGGTGTCAAGTTGTCGTCAGCGGCGGCAACGGGTGGTTCGATAGCTACCCAAGGTTGAGGGTTGGTGTGTGGCTTAAGTGCTAGCTTTGGGTCAAAATCCTGCTCGCTTGGCTTATTGGGCTTAGGCGCTTGTGCCACGCCAGCATCATCGGTATTTGATGCCACATGGTTTGCCTTGTTGGTTGGCTGGGTGGCTAAACTGGCAGCCGTTTGGTTATCGATAGATGGCTGAGCGGTAAAATTTGCGCTTGGGTCAGCGACCAAATTTTGCGCAGCCAAGGCGACGTTTTTCGTCTTATCCAGCAATGGTTGCGCAGCAGACGCAGCTATCGGCTCGGCAACGGGGACAAACTGCGGTGCTAGCGGCTTAAACGCCAACAGACGTAACAAACACATATCCAGCGCCTGTTGTGGCGTATTTGCCAATGCCAACTGCTCACGCGCCTTGACGATGATATCATAATACAACTGCACCAACGGGGGGGCAATCTGACGGGCAAGCGCGGCAAGCTTGTCTGCCTCATGCGCAGGCAAGCCCATATCTGCCGCCAAATCCAGCGATGGCAACACCTGCACCAACGCCACTTGGTGCAAAATATCCGCTAGCGTGTCCATCACCGCTTTGGCATCGACCACTTGCGCGCGTAACTGGCGCATGATGACGCTGACGGCATCAAGCTGTTGGGTGGCAATCGCCGTCAGCAACGCCACCAGATCGGCTTGATCAATCAACCCCAACATCTGCTCGATGGTATCGGCATGAATCACCCCACCGCCAAACGCAATCGCTTGGTCGGTCAAAGACAGCGCATCACGCACTGAGCCTTTGGCACTGTTTGCCAACTGCCACAGCGCGGCTTCATCAAAGCCGATATGCTCTTGACGCAAAATCTGCCCAAGATACGCCACCAGCTGATTGGCAAGCATGGGACGCAAGACAAATTGCAAACAGCGTGAAATAATCGTCACGGGCAATTTTTGTGGGTCGGTTGTGGCTAACAAAAACTTGACATGCTCGGGCGGTTCTTCTAGCGTCTTGAGCAGCGCATTGAAGCTGTGCGTGGACAGCATGTGCACTTCGTCAATCAGATACACCTTATAACGCCCTTGGGTCGGCGCGTAAGGCACGTTGTCAAGCAACTCGCGCGTATCCTCCACCTTGGTGCGTGAGGCGGCATCAATCTCAATCAAATCAATAAACCGCCCCGCATCAATCGCCTGACACGTATGGCACACGCCACATGGCTCGCTGGTGATACCCGTTTCACAGTTGAGGCATTTGGCCAAAATCCGCGCAATCGTGGTCTTGCCCACCCCACGCGTGCCCGTGAACAAATACGCGTGGTGCAAGCGGCGTTGGTCAATCGCATTAATCAGCGCTTGACTGACATGCTCTTGCCCCAACAGCTGATGAAAGTTTTTCGGGCGGTATTTGCGGGCAAGCACTTGATACATAGACAATGCACAGCTAGATAATTAGCCAAACTCAATTCAAAGATAAAAACGATGGGAAAAAATAGGGCCACCGAAGCAGCCCTAACCTTATTGACGCTAATAAAAACTTATAGCGCAGGGCTATTGGCTTCAATCAACGGCTGCAGCTCACCATCTTGGAACATCTGATAAATGATATCGCTACCGCCAATCAACTCCCCTGCCACCCACAACTGAGGAAACGTTGGCCAATTGGCGATTTTTGGCAACGTTGCACGGATTTCAGGATTTTCTAAGATATTGACAAAGGCAAAAGGGCGACCAATTTGGGTCAAAACCTCAACCGCCCGCGCTGAAAATCCACATTGTGGAAACTGCGGCGTGCCTTTCATATAAAGCAACACGCTGTGGTTGGCAATTTGGTCACGAATGGTTTGTTCAATATCGCTGGCATTTGCAGTCATGGTGATACCTTTGGCTCATTCGAAAAAATTAAAACGTACGATGCGTTAGGCCCTATATAAGCCCGACGGCACACAAAATCAATAGTCAAACCAGCCATGGGCTGATTTTGGCTTGTTTAGGGCAAATCGGGCTGGGTTAGCAGCACCACACAGCTTGCCATGATGCCCTCTTGCCGCCCTGTGAAGCCCAGTCGTTCAGTCGTTGTCGCTTTGACGCTGATTTGCTCGGGTGCGCAAGCCAATACCTCGCTGATACGCGCTTGCATGGCAGCACGGTGTGGCATAAGCTTGGGGCGTTCTGCCATCACGGTGATATCGGCATTGCCAAGCACATAGCCTTGCGCACGCACGCGGGCATAGACTTCTTTGAGCAACACACAAGAGTCAATGCCCTTAAACTGTGCGTCATTGTCGGGAAATAGCTGCCCGATGTCCCCCAGCGCTAGTGCGCCAAGTAGTGCGTCACAAAGTGCGTGTAACACCACATCGCCATCAGAATGCGCCAGCAGGCTATGGGTATGGGGGATACGCACGCCGCCCAGTGTGACGTACTGGTCGGGCGTTTGACGGTCAATAAAGGCATGCACATCAATGCCTTGTCCGATACGTAGCATGCTAGCACTTCCCCACGTGTCTTTGTTGCCAGTTTAACCGTTGCCAGTTTAACCAAACCGCCAGTTTAGCGCGTACGGGGCAAGATTTCATCATCGCTGAAGAAATAAGCGATTTCGCGCGCCGCCGATGCGGTCGAATCTGAACCGTGTACTGCGTTTTCATCAATGCTGTTGGCAAAATCACGGCGAATTGTGCCTTCGGCAGCATCAGCAGGGTTGGTTGCACCCATGATTTCACGGTGTTTGGCAACCGCGTTTTCACCTTCAAGCACCGACACCAAAACAGGGCCTGAAGTCATAAACTTCACCAAATCATTATAAAATGGACGCGCTTTGTGCTCGGCATAAAATCCGCCTGCCTTGTCATTGTCCAAATGCAGCATTTTTGCGCCAACAATGCGCAGGCCTGCTTTTTCAAAACGGCTGTAGATATCGCCAATGTGATTGCCGCCCACGGCATCAGGCTTGATAATTGATAAAGTGCGTTCGATTGCCATTGTGTTTTTCCTTTAATTTTAACAGGTAAAAATAACAAAATTCGGTCAAAGTTCATCAATACGTTTGCGCAAATTTTGGCTATTATAGCGTGATTGGGCGTAAATCACACTCTTTTTTATTGGGCTTTTTTTGCACTTTGTTTTGGTGGATTTTGCCAGCTATACGCCTAAAAAACCGTGCGATAGCTTAACAATTTGTCACCCAACTGCCCTAAACCTGCTACAATATACCTTTAAAATCCGTGATTTGGCGACAATCTCAAAAGGCAAACGGGTATGATGGCAAAAACGTGGGGCGTTGTTATCGGTATAGCATCGGTTGCCGCTGCGCTGCTCGGGGGCAGCTATCGCACCGCCAACACGCCCGAGCCACCCTGCCGCGCGCTCAAAAAGCCATTTGCTTATACGCTGTGTGAATTTGCCCCAAAATCCAACCAAACCCTGCGCCTTGTTTGGCGTGACAGCCCAAGCAACCAGCCGCTGCTGACGTTTGATAATCTACTAGCGCTCGCGCGGCGCAAGCAGCTTGGGCAAGTGCAATTTGCCATGAATGCAGGCATGTACGACAGCAAGTACGCGCCGATTGGCTACACGGTGATTGGCGGGCAACAGATTCGCTCATTAAACCTCAAAAATGGCGCGGGCAATTTTCATCTGCTGCCCAATGGCGTGTTTTGGTGGGATGATCGTGGCTATCACATCACCGAAAGCCAAGCCATGGCAAAACAACTGGCAAACGGGCTTCGACCAACCTATGCCACGCAATCGGGTCCTATGTTGGTGATTGATGGCAAAATTCATCCCAGTTTTGACCCACAAAGCACGTCCGCCAAGCTGCGTAATGGTGTGGGCGTGTGCCAAGATGGGCGCGTTAAGTTTGTCATCAGTGACACGTGGGTCAGTTTTTATCAATTTGCCCGATTGTTTAAAGAGCAACTGCGCTGTGATAACGCGCTGTTTTTGGACGGTGGCACGGCATCGGCGTTGTATAGCGAAAACTTGGAGCGCTCGGACAATATCCGTATGGGCGCGATGTTGGTGGTTAGCGGTAAATCATGACCATCAAAACCTTGCCGACCGCTTAAAATCGTTGCAAAAAAAATTTTTTACGGTATGATAATGGGCTTACTTGCTGGAGCGTCAAGCACGCGCCCATGTTGGGCCTATAGCTCAGTTGGTTAGAGCAGAGGACTCATAATCCTTTGGTCGCAGGTTCAAGTCCTGCTGGGCCTACCATATACAAATTCATAGGGGTTTACGGTTTGCGTGAACCCCTATTTTTGTCTAAAAGTTAAAATAGCTGTGTCCCAATCACGGCACAATTGAAAAGAAAATAAACGTCGCCAATAGCACCAAATGCACCACACCTGAAAAAAACGTCGTCTTACCCGTGCGCAGCGTGTTGCTGGTAATCACCAAGGTGATGATTAGCATTAAGCTGTATTTTGCCGTCAGCCCCAGCACCAACGGGTCACCCGTAAACGCCGTAAGTGCCACAATCGTTGGGATGGTCAGCCCGATACATGCCATCGCCGAACCCAATGCCAAATTTAAACTCACTTGTAAACGATTGTTGTAGGCTGCTTTGACGGCAGCGACCGATTCAGGCAACAGCACCAACGCCGCAATGATAATCCCAATGATGATTTTGGGCAATCCAAAGTCATTTACCGTCGCCTCAATCAGCGGCGATAACATCTTGGCAAGCCCCACCACCGCAACCAACGCTAACACCAACCACACCGCACTAACGGCCACCGTGCGCATATTATCCGTTAAGTGATTGTCCTCCCCTTCACTGGCAATAAAATAATCGCGATGACGCACGGTTTGGGTAAAAATAAACGCCGCGTACAAAATAAACGAACTAATGCCAATAAAAATCGCTTGCGAATGCAGCATCAGACCGCCGCCTATTGATTCAGTGAAGTTAGGCAAAATAAACACAATCAGCGACATGGTCAGCAGCACGCCCACCGCTTTATTTACGCCTTCTAATTCATATTTTTGAACAAAATTGCGCAAGCCACCAATCAACAAACACAGCCCGATGATGCCATTAAACACCAACATGACAGCGGCAAACACAGTATCACGCGCCAATACCGCACGGTCTTCAATGGGGCTACCACTCATCAAAACCACAATCAACGCCACCTCAATCAGCGTGACCGCCACCGCCAACACCAACGTACCAAATGGTTCACCAACCCGATGGGCGATGACCTCAGCATGATGCACCGCAGCGAACACCGATGCCATCAGCAAAACGGCTGTGATTGCATCAATCAGCCCATGCGCAGGATGAAATAATAACAGCAGGCTTAGTAGCCCGATCGCCAGCACGGGCGCAACCACCGTCCATACAGGCAAATTGATGTCAAATCGATGGTTTAACCACGTTTTTTTTGTCATACGCTATTCCTTGTGTTCATGCCACTGCCTAAAATCGGCTATCAAAATTTGGCTATCAAAAACTAGCCATTAAAAATATTTAGTAAAACAATAAGTTATTTATATTATGACGGTCAGGTATCTTAACCAATTCTGCCGCGTCCTGCCAGTAAGATTCACACAAACCATAAAAAAAGCCCCGATTAGGGCTTTTGAGTGGTTGATCAAATGTTACGCGGTCAGGTCAATAATGGCTTTAAAAACCGACCTGTGTGTGACTTTGGATTATCCGCCACGTCCTCAGGCGTACCTTCAGCGATGATTTCACCGCCACCCGAGCCGCCTTCAGGCCCCAAATCGACAATCCAGTCCGCGGTTTTGATGACATCTAAGTTGTGCTCAATTACCACCACGGTGTTACCACGATCGCGCAGTGTGTGCAAGATATCCAGCAATTTAGCAATGTCATGAAAATGCAGCCCTGTGGTTGGCTCATCAAGCACATACAAGGTCTGCCCCGTGTCGCGTTTAGACAGCTCTTTGGCAAGTTTGACGCGCTGCGCCTCACCGCCCGATAACGTCGGCGCGGATTGTCCCAAGCGAATGTAACCAAGCCCCACTTCTTGTAAGGCTTGCAAGCGTCGATGAATAGCAGGGATGGCTTCAAAAAATTCCGCCGCGTCCTCCACCGTCATCGCCAATACATCGGCAATGTTTTTACCTTTGTAGGTGATTTCTAGCGTTTCGCGGTTGTAACGTTGCCCATGACATGCATCGCACGGCACATACATGTCGGGCAAAAAGTGCATTTCTACTTTAATCAAGCCATCGCCTTGACAAACCTCACAACGTCCGCCTTTGACGTTAAAGCTAAACCGCCCTGACTGATAACCACGCGCCTTGGCTTCGGGTACTTGCGCAAATAGCTCGCGAATCGGTGTAAACACGCCTGTGTAGGTGGCAGGGTTAGAGCGCGGCGTGCGTCCAATCGGGCTTTGGTCAATATCAACGACTTTATCGAGGTATTCAAGCCCTGAAATACTGTCAAACGGCTCAGCCACTTGGGTGGTGGCGTTGTTAAGCTGTGTGGTCGCAAGCGGTAGCAAGGTGCGGTTAATCAAGGTTGATTTGCCCGAGCCTGACACGCCTGTGATACAGGTAAACACGCCCACAGGCAGGTTTAAGGTCACATCTTTTAGGTTATTACCCGTTGCACCGCTCAATGTCACCATCATCGGCTGATCATCATCGGCAGATTTTTTGGCTTTGGCTTTGGGTTGTGCTTTGTCTTGAGGGTTGTCTTGTGCATCGTCTGTATGGCCATTGACCCGTTTGGCGGTGTGGCGCACGCTTGGCACAGCGATTTTCTTTTTGCCTGACAAATATTGCCCTGTCAAAGAATCGGGAATTTTGGCGATTTCCTCAGCCGTACCTTGCGCGATGACATGTCCGCCATGCACGCCTGCGCCCACACCGATGTCAATGATTTGATCGGCAAGGCGGATCGCGTCCTCGTCATGCTCAACAACAATCACGGTATTGCCCAAGTCGCGTAGCCGTGTCAAGGTTTGCAGCAAACGGTCGTTGTCGCGTTGGTGCAAGCCAATCGACGGCTCGTCAAGCACATACATCACGCCCATCAAGCCTGCCCCGATTTGACTGGCTAGGCGAATGCGCTGTGCCTCACCACCCGATAGCGTTTCGGCAGAACGCGCCAAGGTCAGATAATCCAATCCTACGCTGACCAAAAATTCTAAACGTTCGCGAATTTCTTTGATGATTTTGGCGGCAATTTCGCCTTTGGCACCATCAAACTGCAGGGTTTGGTAGTACGCCATCGCTTCACCGATGGATAACTTGACCATCTCAGCAATCGTACGGTCTTTGACCTCAACGTTACGCGCGATTTCATTAAGCCGTGAGCCGTGGCACGCGTCACACGTCGCATCGGCAAGATAATTTGCTAATTCATCACGCACAAGGTTGCTTTGTGTGGTGCGATAACGGCGTTCCATATACGGCAACACGCCCTCAAACGGTACGGTTTTGGTTGAGCGGCGACCGCGTTCATCGACAAAATTAAACGTCATTTTGTCTTTACCCGAACCATTAAGAATGATATCGCGATGTTTTTTCGCCAGTTTGTTCCATGGCATATCCATGTCGATATCATAATGCTTGGCAACCGTGGTCAGTAAGCCAAAGTAATACGCATGGCGTTTGTCCCAACCGCTGACCGCGCCTTGATTAAGCGTTTTATCAGGATTTTGGACTATTTTTTCGGCAGCAAAATACTGGCGTTTGCCCAGCCCATCGCACACAGGACACGCCCCATACGGATTGTTAAAGCTAAACAATTTGGGCTCAAGCTCGGCAACGGCGCGGTCACACACAGGGCAGCTGTGTTTGGCGGACAACACTTGGTCGTCGCGCTCGCCATCCATGTCATGCAAAATCGCAATATCACCGCCCAATCGTAGCGCAGTCTCTAGGCTTTCTGCCACACGGTTGCCTAGGTCTGCACGCACTTTAAAACGATCAACCACCACATCGATGGTATGTTTGAAGGTTTTGGCAAGCGGCGGCACGTCATCGATGTCATAAATTTCACCATCGACACGCAGGCGTACAAAGCCTTGTCCCTTAAGCTGCTCGAGCAACTGAATATGCTCGCCCTTGCGATCATCGACGACGCGCGCCAGCACCATCAAGCGGCTATCTTCGGGCAGCGCCATGACGGTATCGACCATTTCGGTCACCGTTTGCGCGACCATGGGCAAGTGGTGCACAGGGCACATCGGTACACCCACCCGCGCATACAGCAGGCGCAAATAGTCATAAATTTCGGTAATCGTGCCGACGGTTGAACGCGGATTGTGGTTGGTGGATTTTTGTTCGATGGCAATCGCAGGTGACAAACCTTCAATGCTATCGACCTCAGGCTTTTCCATTTGCGACAAAAACTGACGCGCATATGCCGACAAGCTTTCTACATAGCGGCGTTGTCCTTCGGCGTATAAGGTGTCAAACGCCAGTGAGGATTTGCCCGAACCCGACAAGCCTGTGATGACGACCAGTTTGTCGCGTGGAATGTCGATGTCGATGTCTTTGAGGTTGTGGGTGCGCGCGCCACGGATTTTGATCGCGTCATTGGGTTGGTGATTGGCTGCCATAAATCGTTTACTTCAGTTATTTTTAAAAAATTCATGATTAAATTGAGAAAAAACTGGTTGGTTTATGGGGCGGTGTGGCGGTGGTTTCAAGCACAGACGCAGATTTTAGATAGACAATAGATTTTAGACAAATAGCAATCTATTTTCATTTTTTATTAATTTAATTTATGATATTTTTTAAATGTATACAGATAACCACCATCAATTTCTAAAATTTTTATCGTCTTGCTATGACACGCGCCATCGACTCGCCATTATCAGCAAGCGGCATACTTTGACTATTTTTAACTGCCAAAATTTGCGGTTGTATGCTCACGGGCAGTTGAACTGTGCTTAAAAAAGCCTGCTCAAGCAAATAATTTTCTAAACCCAAAAAATCGGCATATAATAGCGTTTTTGACAGATAAAACGGGCGGTAGCGTGGCAAGACAAACGACCAGCCAAATGGCAATACCCCAACCCATGAACAGCGCAGAAAAAAAAGCCATCGTCGGCTTGGGCGGAATTTTTGCCTTGCGGATGCTGGGGCTGTTTATGATTGTGCCTGTATTTGCCGTGTATGGGCTACAGTATCAGCATGCCACGCCGCTGTTGGTTGGCTTGGCAATTGGTGTATACGGGCTTGGGCAGGCGATTTGGCAAATCCCGTTTAGCCTGCTTGCTGATAAATATCCGCGTAAACCCATGATTATTATTGGATTATTGGTGTTTGCCATCGGTGGGGTAATTTGCGCGCTGGCGACGGATATTTACACGGTAATTGTTGGGCGGCTGCTGGCAGGTAGTGGCGCGGTGTCAGCGGTGGTGATGGCATTGCTTGCCGATATCACGCGTGAGGAACACCGCACCAAAGCCATGGCAGCAATGGGGCTAACCATCGCGCTGTCGGTGATGGTGGCGTTTGGGCTAGGGCCTGTGCTGACCCATTGGATTGGGCTAAAAGGTTTGTTTTGGCTGACCGCCTTGGCGGCAATCTTGGCGATGGGTCTGTTGCTGTTGGTACCTAGCCCCACACGTGTGCTGCGTCAGCTGTTGTCCACAGATACGAATGCACCAAACGGTACGCTCGCCAGTTTTCGCACACAGCTGCGCGATGTGTTGGCGATTGGCGACATCAACCGCCTGCATGTGGCGATTTTTGCGCTGCATTTGACGATGACCGCGATGTTTGCGCTATTGCCTGCACAATTTGCCAGTGTGCTGCGTTTGTCGGTTGGTGGGCAAGGTTTGGTGTATTTGCCGCTGCTGCTGCTTGGCTTTGTCATCGCCGTGCCGTTGATTGTGATTGCCGAAAAACGCCGCCAAATGCGCGCGGTATTTTTGGCAAGCCTTGCTGCGTTGGTGGTTGGGCTGGCATTATTGGCAGCGTTTGGGCAAACCAGTGTCGGGCTGATTGGCGGTTTGGCGGTGTATTATATCGGTTTTAACAGCCTTGAGGCGACCATTCCGTCATGGATTTCTAAGCGCGCGCCTGTTGCCAATAAAGCCACCGCGATGGGCGTGAATTCGACGGCACAATTTTTTGGCGCATTCGTCGGTGGTGCGCTCGGTGGCGTGCTTTTAACCCATGCCGCGTGGGTCGGTTGGGTGTGTTTGGGATTACTTGCCGCGATGGCACTGGCGATTATTTACCCAATCGCGCCACCACCGTATTTGACCAGTCTAACGATTGCCCTGCCACCTGACTTGTTGAGCTTAGGCGAAACTGGCGCGCGCCAACTGTGGGCGCAAAACTTGCTAGCCATTAACGGTATTGATGAAATTGTCGTCATGGCAGATGAAGGCATTGCCTATTTAAAACTTGATAAAAACCAACTTGACAACGCGGCGCGACAACAACTGTCGCATCTCATCGGCCAACCGCTAGCTATTTAAATTAAATTGAGGCAAAATAACCGTGAGCAGGCAAGTTTTTTTAAGGCTTGCTAAAAATAAGTTTATCTAAAATTTGAGTAAATTTAAATAAGGAAATCAACATGCGTGGTGTAAATAAAGTCATCATCGTCGGTAATCTAGGCAATGACCCCGATGTTAAACGCTTTGACAACGGCGGCATGATTACCAATATCTCAGTGGCGACCAGCGAAAAATGGAACGACAGACAGACAGGCGAGCCGCGCGAGGCAACCGAATGGCATCGCATCGTATTTAACAACAAGCTGGCAGAAATCGCCGCGCAATATTTGCGTAAAGGCAGCCAAGTATATATCGAAGGCAGCCTACGCACACGCAAGTACCAAGATCAAAACGGACAAGACCGCTATATTACCGAGATCCGCGCTGACCAAATGCAAATGCTTGGCGGCAGACCATCTGGACAAGGCGACAACATGGGCTATGGCAATGACTCGTTTGGCAGCCAAAACCAAGGCTATCAAGCGCAAGGCAGCTATCAAAACCAAAACAGTTACAACAACCAAAATTACCAGAATCAAGGCTACCAAAACCCAAGCCACCAAAACCTAAGCCACCAAAACCCAAGCCACCAAAACCAAGGCTACAACAATCCATCAGGCGGTAACCAGTTTAACAACCCAGCCAACAACCAAAACGCTTCGTACCAAAACCAACAAGGCAATGGTTTTGGTAATCCACAATTTCAACAACAGCCTACCCAAGCGGCACAATCAGGCTTACCGCACAATCCAGCGGATCAGGCAGCCAATGCAAGCGGCAATGCCAACGACGCTAGCAACCATACCAACAATCAAGTACCGCCAAGCAGCGCGGTGGACGATGATATTCCGTTCTAAAATCGGTAAGTTTTTTTGCTGTAAATCACTTACCCACTTGAGCAAACCAACCGTTACGTTGTCTCGGTTGGTTTTTGTATTTTGTGCCCTTATCTTTTAAACAATATGCATAGCAAACTAGAAAATTAAAGGTCATTTATGTCATCTGTGTATCGCCCTACTCTATCGCTCGCGCCTGCTTTGACGCAAGCCGATTTTGCCGCCCGTCGGGCGCGTCTTGCCGCCCAACTGCCCGATCACAGCATTGTGATTTTGGCGACTGCACCCACCCACCTACGCAACAACGACGCAGAATATAAGTACCGCGCCGACAGTAGCTTTTATTACTTGACAGGTTTTGCTGAGCCTGAGGCGTTATTGGTACTAGAAAAAGTCTTATCAGAACAAGGCAACGCCGAATTAATTTACACGCTATTTGTGCGTCCCAAAGACAAGTTGCGTGAGATTTGGGACGGACGACGCGCAGGGGTGGAAGGCGCGGTGGCGGATTTTGGTGCGCAGCAAGCTTACCCGATCAATGAAGCCGATGAACGCTTGCCTGCCATGCTACTGGGCAAACAGCACGTGTATGCGCGGCTAGACAATGATTTGACAAACTGGCTGGCGCATGCCCGCACCTTGCGCCGAGGCGAAGGCGTGGTCGATACGGTGCATAACCTAGACGCGTTATTGGCACAAATGCGCTTAATCAAAGATGACAAAGAAATCGCCTTGATGCAATCAGCGGCTGATATCAGCGCGGCAGCACATTGTCATGCCATGCAAACTGTACGCCCCGATATGTTCGAGTATCAGCTTGAGGCAGAATTGACGTATGTGTTTGGGCAATACGGCTGTGTGCCATCGTACAATAGCATTGTGGCAGGTGGCGACAACGCCAATATTTTGCATTATGTTGAAAATGACCAGCCGCTACACGCAGGCGATTTGGTGATGATTGACGCAGGCGCGGAGTATCAGCATTATGCAGGTGATATCTCGCGCACGTTTCCCGTATCGGGTAAATTTAGTGATGCCCAGCGCGCGGTGTATGATATCGTGTTGCGTGCCAATTTAGCGGCGATTGATAGCCTTGTGGCAGGGGCGCATGCGCGTATTCATCACGAGACCGCGCTGCGTGTTTTGACGCAAGGGCTGGTTGAATTGGGTGTTTTAAGTGGTGATATTGACACATTGATGGCTGATAAAGCGTACATGCCGTTTTATATGCACGGCACGGGGCATTGGCTGGGCATGGATGTGCACGATGTGGGACGCTATACCGATACCGACGGTAAACCACGCACCTTGCAAGCAGGCATGGTAATTACGGTCGAACCAGGGCTGTATTTTGCCCATGACAATCCGCAAGTACCTGAGCGCTATCGCGGCATTGGTATTCGTATTGAGGACGATGTTGTCATTACCGAGGGTGCGCCACGCGTTTTGACGGGTGGTGTGCCTAAGACGATGGCAGAGATTGAGGCGTTGATGCAACAGGCTTAAACGTTTGCTCATTGACTTCCTCCCCTCCCTATCGTTCGGGGATTCCTTCTGCAAGACGGTTAGACCTGCCGCAAACCTAAGACAATGGCAACCGCCCGTACGACACACCGTACATCTTAGATTCTTATTTTAAGCTAATCCTACCGTTAGGATTGTCTTAGACACGAATTAGCTTAAGTGTGTGTTTGGAAACGTCTTACCAGTTAAGTTACTGCGTACTCGCAATTTAGTCTTAACTTAACTGTGGAATGTAGGACATTGAATATAGTGAGATGAGTATAGCAAAACTTATCGCATTTAACAATTGCCTTATATCCACCGCCTGAAGTCGCAGATTTACGGCAACGAATGATAAAAAGGACAACGGTTGGTTGTCCTTTTTTGCTTTAGGTAGCCTTTTTAGCCCAGCACTTTTGCTACATTTGGCTAAAACCACATATTCATTTTTTGCAAAATGTTTGTTTAATAGCCTTATCTATCGCAAAATCCTACATCAATCATCGCCCAGCAAGTTGTCAAACACTATTTGACATTCATCCCATTTTCATGAAAAATTGAGCGTTTGCATTTTTAAGCATTCGGTGACAAATTGGCTGGCGAGCGCGGTTTACATGGCGGCTTTGTCAAATTGGGTAAACTTATTTCAAACAGTGCGTTAAGGAGCGGTATGGCACAACGGCAACCTACAAAGACCACGAGCGAATGGAGTTCGCGTATTGGCTTTTTGATGGCGGCAGTCGGTTCGGCGGTCGGTTTGGGTAGTATTTGGAAGTTCCCGTATATGACGGGCGAAGGTGGCGGCTCAGCGTTTGTCATTTTATTTATTTTGTGTATTACCTTGGTCGGGTTTCCCGTGTTGGTCATCGAATGGCTGATTGGGCGGCGTGGTGGTGGCAATGCGATCAGCAGCTTTCGCAAGGTGGCAGTCGATAGCGGCGCGTCACCTGCTTGGGGGATACTGGGCGCGGTTGGCACATTGGCAGCGTTCATGATTTTGTCGTTTTATAGTGTAATTGGCGGCTGGTCGCTCAATTATGTGGTTAAAACCGCAATGAATACGTTTGGTGGATTGGATGCCAAAGCCACAGGTGATATTTTTGGCGCGATGTTGGCAAGCCCAACTCAGCTAATTGTGTATCACACCATCTTTATGGCACTGTCGGCGCTGATTGTGGCAGGCGGCGTGGCAGGTGGTATCGAACGCGCTGCTAAATGGATGATGCCGCTACTGGCACTGATTATGGTCGGTATTGTCGGCTACAACATGGCAACGGCAGATTTTGCGCGCGGTTTTCATTATTTGTTTGATTTTGATCCTGCTAAAGTCACCGCCAAGGTGATGATTTCAGCGTTGGGGCATGCGTTTTTTTGCTTGTCACTTGGTATGGCAATTATGGTCAGCTATGGCTCATACCTCAACCGTGATGTTGAGCTGTTTAGTACGGCGCGTACGGTGGTGATTTGGGATATCATTTTTTCACTGATGGCAGGTTTGGCGATTTTCCCAATTATCTTTAGCAATGGTTTAGACCCCGATAGTGGCCCTGGCTTGGTGTTTGTGACCTTGCCGATTGCTTTTGGTAAAATGGATTTTGGTTTGGTGATCGGGACGCTATTTTTTGTGCTTTTGACCTTTGCCGCTTTGACTTCGTCAATTTCATTGCTTGAGCCTGTGGTCGCGCTGTTGGAGCAAAAAACCAAGCTTAGCCGTGTGGCGGCCACGTGGACAGTGGCAGTTTTAACATGGGCATTGGGCATTTTAGCGTTGTTGTCGTTTAATGTGCTAAGCGATGTGACGATTTTTACCATTCATGTCAATGGTGAGGCAAAACCGCAGGGTATTTTTGACGCGCTAGATTATACCACCAGTAAGTATATGCTACCACTTGTGGGCTTGGGTACGCTGATTTTTGCAACTTACTTCATCAATCAGCGCGGTATGCAAGAGGAGCTTGGTTTGACGGGCTTTAAATGGACGCTTTGGCAAATCACCACCAAAGTTATTGCACCAATTGGCATTGTGATTGTGTTTTTGGCAGAGCTGGGTGTGTTGAATTTGTTGGGTCTTGACTTATAGATTCTAACCTTATAAAAAAGCTCAGTGACAAAACTGGGCTTTTTTTGGCAATCAAAAAAGACTTTCGCCAAACGCCAAAGTCTTTTTATAAATACACGTGATACGATGTCAGGCAGTACCAAACTCGCGGCGTTTATTGGCAAAAAATATGTCAAGTCTGTCCATTGCCTCGGTCAGCTCCACCACGTTGGGCAAAAATACCACACGGAAATGATCAGGCGCGTGCCAATTAAAGCCTGTGCCCTGCACCATCAACACGCGCTGTTGTACCAATAGGTCCGTCATAAACGCCACGTCATCATCAATCGGATACACCTCACGATCAATGCGCGGAAAGCAGTAAAACGCGCCCTGTGGCATGGTGCATGAAATACCTGGAATGGCGTTTAGCCGCTCAATGGCAAGCGCGCGCTGCTTATAAAGTCGTCCTGTTGGCGCGGTCAAAGCTTGCATACTTTGATAGCCGCCCATCGCGGTTTGGATGGCGTATTGGGCAGGTACGTTGGCACACAGGCGCATGGATGCCAGCATTTGTAAACCTTCGATAAAGTCATGCGCGTGGTGTTTTTTGCCCGACACCATCAGCCAGCCTGAACGAAAGCCTGCGATACGATGCGATTTTGACAAGCCATTGTAGCTAAGCACCAAACAATTTTTTGCCAATGTACACAGCGGAATATGCACCGCATCATCATATAGCACACGGTCATAAATCTCATCTGCCATCAAAACCAAGTTATATTTTTCTGCCAAGGCAACGATTTTTTCTAAATTATCGCGTGAATACAACGCGCCTGTCGGGTTGTTGGGATTGATCACCACAATGCCCTTGGTGTTGGGCGTGATTTTGCGTTCAATATCGGCGATATCAGGTTGCCAGTTGTCCTCTTCATTGCACAAATAATGCACCGCGCGCCCGCCTGCCAAATTGGTCGCCGCTGTCCACAGCGGATAGTCAGGCATAGGAATCAGCACCTCATCGCCATCGTTGAGCATGGCTTGCATGGTCATGACAATCAGCTCCGACACACCATTGCCGATATACACATCCGACACATCAACGGCTTCATGTAGCCCTTTGGCTTGGTAATATTGCAAGATCGCCTTGCGCGCGGCAAAAATCCCTTGCGAATCAGAATAGCCAATCGCATTGGGCAAATTGATGGCAACATCTGACAGAATTTCTTGCGGTGCTTCAAAGCCAAACGGCGCAGGGTTGCCGATGTTTAGGCGAATGATGCGGTGGCCTTGCGCCTCTAGCTGGTTGGCAGTTTGCAGTAAAGGGCCGCGGATGTCATAGCAAACGTGTTGGAGTTTGTCGGATTTTTTCAAAGGTTGCATGGTCATAGCTTCATAATGATAGCGCGTGTTTAGCGCGTTGGTTGGGGCAAAATGGCTGCGGGTCAAATCCGCGTGGTGGCTGTCGGGGTTGGGTAAGTCATTAAAATGTGTTGGTACAGCACGGGTGGATGGCATGGCGGCTACCGTTGGCGGCTGTGTCTTAGGTTGTGTTTTAGGCTCTGTCTTGGCCACAGGCGGCTGCACGCCCGAGAGCAAATAGCTTTCACTACAATCCAATAGCCGCGCAAGCACAGGCAGTTTGCTTGACACAATGCCATTGATGCCGCGCTCCCAATTACTGATGGCGGCACGGCTGACTTTTGCGCCTGCTGCGGTCATGTGGTTGGCAAGCTGTTGGGTTGTCCAGCCTTTGGCTTTGCGTAACGCTGCCAAACGCTGCCCTTGGGTCACAGGCTGAGAGGCGGACGGGTTTGGCGGTGGTTGGGTGTTGGTATGGATGTTGGGCATGACGGCTGCCTTTTGGTTGAACCAATACTTACAATGAAACTTGCGTTAGCGATTAATGTAATCGCATTGCCAACATTTAGCAAGTATTTCTTGCAACAATTTTATCAAGGCGGTTTGTCAGGCGGCAGCGCTTACGTCAAACACGTTACTTTGATACCACATGGCTTGCATCCTATAAAGACCGATTGCCCAACCGCCAGCATTGTGCTTAAATACAATCAACCAGCACACTTTTAATTACTCAACGTTAATCACCCAACAGGGGCTAACACCATGAACGACTTTTACCAACTCAGCGCCGAACGCCTCAACGGGCAACCCTTTGATTTTGCCGAACTCAAAGGCAAGGTGGTGCTGATTGTCAATACCGCCAGTAAATGCGGCTTTACACCGCAATACGCAGGGCTTGAAGACTTGTACCAACGCTATCGTGAGCAGGGCTTGGTGGTGTTAGGCTTTCCGTGTAATCAATTTGGTGGGCAAGAACCCGGCGATGCTGACCAAATCAGCGAGTTTTGCCAAGTCAATTATGGCGTTAGCTTCCCGATGATGGCAAAAGTCGCGGTGAATGGCGCAAACACCCACCCTGTGTTTGATTTTCTCAAACACGCGGCGCACGGCAAAGGGTTGCTTGGCGATGCCATCAAATGGAACTTTACCAAGTTTTTGGTGGATACTCACGGTCAGGTGGTCAAACGCTACGCGCCCACCGTCGCGCCTGCGGATATTGCGAGCGATATTGAAGCCCTGCTCAATCCATAGCTACCCACCAGCCAAGCCAAATAACAAACCCATAAATTTTGCCAAAAAAAACAGGCGTTTATCCACCAAACGCCTGTTGTTTAATGATTTTATTTTGAAAAATAGGCTTAGAACAGCACGCGCACGCGGATGGTTTCAGGCACAGCGCGCAAACGCTCCAGCGCGGCTTTTGAGTCGTTGTTGTCCACATCCATGACCAAATACCCGACATCCTCTTGCGTCATTAGGCTTTGTGCCAACACGTTGATGCCTGCGTCAGCAAACGAGCGGTTGATTTGTGACAACACACCTGGCACGTTTTTGTGGATATGTAGCAAGCGGTGTGAGCCGTCTTTGACAGGAATACTGACATTTGGGAAATTCACTGCCGAGGTTGTATCGCCTGCATCAGAATAGCGCACGAATTTTTCTGCCACTTCTAGCCCAATGTTGGCTTGTGCCTCTTGGGTCGAGCCGCCAATGTGTGGGGTCAAAATCACATTGTCAAACGCACGCAATGGCGATTCAAACTCTTCATCCGCGGATTTGGGCTCTTTGGGAAACACGTCAATCGCCGCGCCAATGACTTTTTCACTGCGTAACGCGTCTGCCAAGGCATCGATATCAATACATTTACCGCGGGCGGCGTTGATGATGTGGGTGCGCGGTTTCATTTTGGCAAATTCAGCGGCGGTAATCATGTTGCGCGTTTCGGGCAAATCAGGCACGTGCAAGCTGATGACATCGGCTTCGGCGAGCAATTCATCAAGATTTGCCACTTGGCGCGCGTTGCCCAATGGCAGTTTGGTTAGCACATCGTGATAAATTACCTTCATGCCAAGGCCTTCGGCAAGTACCGACAGCTGCGAGCCAATCGAGCCATAGCCGATGATGCCCAGCGTTTTGCCGCGCACTTCGTACGAATCTTTGGCAGACTTGTTCCAGCCGCCACGGTGTACCACGGCATTTTTTTCGGGGATACCGCGCATAAGCATGATGATTTCGGCAATCACCAATTCTGCCACCGAGCGCGTGTTAGAATATGGCGCATTAAACACAGGAATGCCCAACGTGCGCGCGGCGTCCAAATCCACTTGGTTAGTGCCGATACAAAAACAGCCAATCGCAATCAGTTTTTCGGCATGTTGCAAAATGTCCGCAGTCAGCTGCGTGCGCGAGCGAATACCGATAAAATGCGCGTCTTTGATTTTTTCCGCCAGTTCATCGGGGTCAAGCGCGGTTTTGAGGTATTCAATATTGGTGTAGCCTGCGTTTTTGAGCACCTGCAGGGCGTTGTCGTGCACGCCCTCAAGCAGCAAAAAGCGGATTTTGTCTTTGTCTAACGAAACACAATGTGGCATACGCTGTCCTTTTTATTAAACTCAATGGGTTAAACGAGCTGGTCACCGTCAAAATTGGGTATCAATAAGTTGATTGCACGCCTTATCCTAGCACACTTGCCACCCGTTGGCAGATATTTGCTAAAAATTTTTTCTTGGTCATTGATAAGGATATTTTATGCAACGGTGTTTGGCTTTTATATCTGCTGAATTTTATTTAGAAAAATTGCATTTTATATCCTAAATTCTGCATAAAACTTCATAATAAGTGGGCAAATAGCCACCGCTTTTAACACGATAAAACAGCTTATTGTGGCAAAAATATGCTATGATTTAGCCAAATTTTGTCAAGCGATTGTTGTCTTTATCTATAAAAAATCTTATTTGGGTGTTTAATATGACCGAACAAAATATCAGCCCAGCCGTCGATGCGTTGTGCTCACGTTTGCTCAACCATCCGACACACGCCTTTGATACGGCGCAAATCAAAACCGATGTAGAGAGCCTGCAATATTGGGGGCGTGACTGGAGTCGGCAGTTTGAGCCCAACCCGTCTGTCGTGGTGCTGCCCAAAACCACCGAGCAGGTGCAAGCCGTGGTGCAAGCGTGTAATGCCTTGAACATGGTCATCACGCCAAGCGGTGGGCGTACGGGGCTGTCAGCAGGCGCGGTGGCGGCCAATGGTGAGGTGGTGGTAAGCCTTGATAAAATGAATCAAGTGCTCAACTTCTACCCAGCTGACCGTTTGGTCGAGGTGCAAGCAGGCATGGTCACCAAAGCCCTACAAGACTATGCTGAGTCGCAAGGGCTGTATTACCCTGTGGACTTTGCCTCAAGTGGCTCAAGCCAAATCGGTGGCAATATCGGCACGAATGCTGGTGGTATCAAGGTGATTCGCTATGGCATGACGCGCAACTGGGTGGCAGGTCTGACGGTGGTGACAGGCAACGGTGATATTTTGCGCCTCAATAACGGCATGGTCAAAAACGCCACAGGGTATGATTTACGCCAGTTGTTCATCGGCGCAGAAGGCACGCTGGGGCTGATTACGGAGGCGCAAATTCGGCTGGATCGTCCGCCGCGGGATTTGACGGTGATGGTGCTGGGTGTGGATGAATTTGCCCACATCATGCAGATTTTGGCAACGTTTCAGCGCGCGCTGGATTTGACAGCGTTTGAATTTTTTGACGATGTTGCGGTGCAAAAACTGCTTGCCACAGGACATGTGCAGCGTCCGTTTGACAGTGACACGCGCTTTTATGCCTTGCTTGAGTTTGAAGCACCGTACGAGCCCATCATGGATACCGCCATGCAGCTGTTTGAGACATGTATGGCAAACGGCTGGGTGGTCGATGGGGTGATGAGCCAGTCCATTGCCCAGGCACAAGAGCTGTGGAAGCTGCGTGAGTATATTTCTGAGACGATTTCAGTGTTTACGCCGTACAAAAACGATATTTCGGTACTTATCAGCCATGTACCTGCGTTTATCGCTGATATTGAGGCGATTGTCAAAGCCAATTACCCTGATTTTGAAATTTGTTGGTTTGGGCATATTGGCGACGGTAACTTGCACCTAAATATTTTAAAACCCGACAATTTGAGTAAAGAAGCGTTTTTTGCCAAATGCCAAACGGTGAATGACAAAGTCTTTAGTACGGTACAAAAATACGGCGGTTCAATCTCTGCCGAGCACGGTGTGGGCATGACCAAAAAACCGTATTTGCACTACACGCGCACGCCAACCGAGATCGAATATTTGCGCGCGATAAAACAGGTGTTTGATAACAACAACATCATGAACCGAGGAAAAATTTTTGACTAACCCCCAAAGCCCCCAACTTGACCGACCGCTACGCGTTGCCGTGATTGGCGGCGGTGTGGCAGGCTCAACGATCGCCTTGCGTCTTGCCACCGCAGGCGTGGAGACGTTTTTGTTGGAGCAAAATGCCAGTCTTATCAACTCACCGCCGATGTGTCACTTGCACGCAGGCGGTAATTTGTACCGCGAAATTCCGCTCGAGGATTGCAAAACCTTGCTGCGCCAGTGCATTGACATCGCGCGGTTATATCCCGATAGCATTGACGTGCGCCCAACCGTCATCACAGTGCCTAAACGCGACCGCGGCAACGCCAGCGATTTGTTACCACGGCTGGTTGCCTTGACCGAGTATTACACCGAACTGGTGGCACAAGATGCGCGCAACGCGGTCTTGGGCGCGCCTGCAAATTACTATCGGCTCTACAACCACGATGATTTGGCCCAACTTGCCCACCAAACGCCGCCTGCAACCGCTGATGACGCGCGCGTGACCGATGACTGGCTGGCCGCGTTTGTCCACGTCGTCGATTGGCAAAAATTGCAGCTGCCTGTGGTGGCGGTGCAAGAATACGGCTGGAATATTTTTCGCTTAGCCGCTTCTGCCGAATTGCAGCTTGCCAAACTGCCCAACGCGCACGTATGGACGCACACCAAAGTGCACGGCTTACAGGCGCAGCACGCCACTGACGGCGCGGCTACAGGCTGGAGCATCGATTACCAAACCACAGGACAAGACCACGCCCAACTGACGGTAGATTTTGTCGTCAATGCGTGTGGTTTTCGCACAGGCACGCTTGATGACATGGCAGGCATTCACGCCAAGCGGATGGTCGAGTTTAAAGCGTCTTATATCAGCCATTGGCAACCCCACATGGCATTGCCTGAGATTATTTTTCATGGTGAACGCGGTACACCGCAAGGCATGGCACAGTTCACGCCCTACACGCACGGCTATGTGCAGCTACACGGCATGACACCAAATATCACTTTGTTTGAAAATGGGCTAACCCACTCCACAGCAGACAGCGCGCAGCCACCTGTCGCGGCAGAGCATGTGCGCTACATTGAGCAAGGCTGGGACAAAGCGGTCTTAAAAACGCGCACAGAATCGGCAATCGCCTACCTCAGTGAATTTATACCAAAGTTTGCCCGCGCTGAGCCTATCGATAATGCGCTATACGGTGCGCAGCAAGTACCGAGTGATGACATCAGCCAACGCGTTGCCGATTGCCAAATTTTTGCCGACAAACGCTATGCCATTGCCGAGAATATCAAGGCAAATTCCGCGCTTGATGTGGCGGATTTAATCGTTGATGCCCTAATTGCGCAAGATTTGTTGGATGCCCAGCACCGCACGCATCCCGAATGGCAACGACTCAATGCGGCTGACGTTGAGGCACGCGCCATTGAGCTTGCCAAACAGCGGCATTACCCTGTTGATATGGCCAAGGTCAATCACGCATTGGTACTGCCTGAGTGATGTTAAAACGTTAGGGTCTTGCCTACTGGATGTATCAGGTGTAAAAAGCCCATCGCTAAATCACGATGGGCTTTTTATGATTGGTTCAACCATTAAATTTTATGCACGTCTAAGCTATCATCCATTTTGACAATCGGTGGCAAGGCTGCGATGGCATCATCAACCGTGTTGCACATAATCAACCGCGTCAAATCCGCAGGCTGCATAAAGCCCTGCTCAACCGTAAAATGCAAATGCTCCATCAAACGGTCATAAAACCCGTTGATGTTTAAAATCAACATCGGCTTGTCATGCTGATACAGTTGCCGCCATGTGGCGATTTCCATGATTTCCTCAAGCGTGCCTAAGCCCCCTGGTAAGGTAATAAACGCGCTGGCGTATTCTGCCATAATCGCCTTGCGCGTGTGCATGGTATCAGTGAGATGCAGGCGCGTCAGCCCCGCGTGTGCCACCTCACGCCCAAGCATAAACTCAGGAATCACACCGACCGCCACACCACCATGGTCAATGACCCCATCGGCAACCGCACCCATGCAGCCGATCACCGCGCCGCCATACACCAAGCCGTAGCCATGTGCGACCAACGCCTCGCCCAATGCGCGCGCACTGTCGGCATAAATCGGCGCGTGCCCAACGCGCGAACCGCAATACACTGCCACCAACGGCACGGGCAATGGCGCAGCTTCTTGCTGCGCGCGAATCTGTGCTAAGTAGTCATAGGTGATGATGTCGCGCGTGTTGGTGTCGTTGGCGGTGTTGATGGCACTGACAGGGTCTAAAACGTTGTTGGTTGGGGCTGGTTGGTTGGTCATGGGTTGATGAGCAAGGGTTACAGCAGGTGCAGTCATAAGTTTTCCTAATTGTTATTGGCTTGCCATTATGCCAAGCCAATAAGACAATTTGATGAACAAAACGCCTTAGCCTTCAGCAGCCTTCAGCCGTTAAATGGCTGGTGGCATCAACGCTTGCGACCTTGGGCGCGTGTGGCTGGCGGATTATTCGTACCACGTGTTGGCGGTTTTATGCTTGCCGTCTTTGGATGGTGGTTTTGGGTCAGCGACTTTGGTTTTGGCAGATTTTGCTGAGGTGTCTGCCAAATTATCAAGTACATCCAGCAGTGGTTGCCATTGCGCTTGCAATTCGCGATACGGTTTTTGTTGTTGGTCAAAAATGCTCAAACCGCGCTCTGCCAACGCAGGATAAATGCTGCGCTCAGCAAGCCACGCGATTGGCTGAATATCAAACTCGGCATACAAGTCATGCAAACGTGGGCTTGGCTCACCGTGTTCAAACAACGACGCGCGCACACGATTGGCAACGGCATGGATATTGACCTTGCCTTTGCGAATGCGCTTGATATCTTGCAAGTTTTTGATGAATTTTTGACTGCTGGCCAAGTCAAACACCGCAGGCAATACGGGCAAAAAAATCGCCTGACATTCGGCTATCAGCTGATCAGCCTTGTCGCCTGCCAACGCACCAGGCGCGTCAATCACCAGATAATCTGCTTTGCTGGCGGCTTTAGACAGCTCGCCAATGTCATCCGCGTCACGCCAGTCCACGCTCACAACTGGCGCAGCCTCAGCAGAGCGCAGCTTGAGCCAAAACAGACTGGATTTTTGTACATCCGCATCGGCAAGTGCCACGCGCTTGCCTTGATTTGCCAATGCCGCCGCCAACGTCACCGCGATGGTGGATTTACCACAGCCGCCTTTTTGGTTGGCAACCAAAATCGTTTGCATACTCCCCCCGAAGTTGTCTAGCATTTAACAGGCCTGACCACGCGCCACCAAACGCGCCTGTATTGCCCAAACCGAAGCTTGGCAAACCACCATCAAAATCCTTTCATTTGTCAAACCCTTACGGCTTAGCCTAACAAAAATTTAACCATTGTCAAATGCTTTTGTCGGTGTGATTTGCTAAAGTAAAGCGCATACACAGCAGTTTTTTGGGGCAAATTTAGCCATGCAACACAAATCTGTGCCAAAGCTAACCAAACAAACGTACCAAACGGGCTGGCTGCTGCTGGCGCTGGTCGCGGTGACAGGCTGCGCCAGCCAACGCCAACTGACTGCCCAACAATGTGCCACCACCGATTGGCAAGCCGTCGGCTACCAAGACGGCGCAAACGGGCTGGATGAAGCCGCCATCACACGCCACCAACAAGCCTGCACAGCAAGCGGCGTGTTGCCGAATGTCGCGGCGTGGCAGCAGGGACGACAAGCAGGAATAAAGCAGTATTGCACACCGCTGCGCGCGTACCAACTTGGGCGCGAGGGTATCGCTTATCGTAACATCTGCCCACCTGAGCAGACACTCGACTTGCTCAAGGCGCACGATGCAGGCTATCTCAACTACCAGCGCGCGCGCCTGCTTGAGCAAATTTGGTACGACAACGATTCATTTTGGCACGACTGGGGCTGGGGGCGGTTTGGCGGTTTTGGCCATATCGCAGGACGCTATGCGCCGCCACGGTCAAATCCAATGCCGCCGCCTGTCGAGGGTGTCAGCACCGCGCCCAACCCTTGAGCACTTACCACAAGCACCGTGTTGCAACATAAAGCCCAAGCGAATTTGATTTGGGCTTTGTGTTGATAACCACAGATGCGGCTTAGGCTTAATCGTCATCGTTGCGTGATTTGTGGCGTTTTTTGCCTTTACCGCGTTGGTTGAAGGCAGATTTTTGTAGTTGGGCAACCAAGTCAAAATCAATTTGTTGGGTATCCATATTGACACCTGCCACCTTGATACGCAGCTTGTCGCCAAGCCCAAATACAATGCCTGATTTTTCGCCCAGTAGCTGCTGAGTTTTTTCATCATAAATGAAAAAGTCTGCGCCCAAGTGTGAAATATGAATCAAGCCTTCAATAAATAAGTCCGTCAAGGTGACAAACAAGCCAAAATTGGTCACTGCGCTGACCACACCGTCAAATTCCTCACCGATGTGTGCTTGCATATAATGCGCTTTGAGCCACTGCTCAACAAAGCGGCTGGCTTCTTCGGCACGGCGTTCGGTCATCGAGGTTTGCTCGCCTGCTTCATCCAGTGTGTAGTCGGTGACGGGCATTTTTTTGCCCAAAACCTTGGCTTTGATGGCGCGGTGTAGCATCAAATCAGGATAGCGGCGAATTGGTGAGGTGAAGTGACTGTAGCGGTCATAGGCCAAGCCAAAATGTCCGATATTGGTCGGGGCGTAGTTCGCCTGCTGCATGGATCGGAGTAGCACACTGTGGATGCTGACCGCGTCGGGGCGGTCGCGCGTTGCCTCGATGATACGCTGGTAGTCGGCTTGGGTGGGATTTTCTTGCGGAAAACTTAGCCCAAACAGTTTGACAAAATCACTCACACGCGCCGCGCGCTCGGCTTCGGGGGTGTCGTGGTTGCGGTACAGTACGGGCAGCTCTTGGCTTAGGGCAAAATCCGCCGCACAAACGTTGGCAAGCAGCATCATCTCCTCAATCAAGCGATGCGAATCGCCACGCGTGCGCGGCACAATCGCGCTGATATCGCCTGTTTCATCAAATTTGATGTAGGTTTCGGTGGTTTCAAATTCCATCGCATGACGTTCTTGGCGTTTGACCAACATGACGTGATACAAATCATACAACACGTTGATGGATTTTTTGACCGCTGCATTGCCTGTGATGCTCTCAGGCACGGCAATGTCTGCTGACTCGCCTTTGCTATGGGCAAAATAGGCATTGACTTGGTTGTACGTCAGCCTTGCCTGTGAGTGCATGACGGCAGGGTAAAAGCGGTAGCCTGTGACCTTGCCTGCGCGCGATAGGTTGATATCGGCAACCATACACAGCCTATCTACGTCGGGATTGAGCGAACACAGATCGTTGGACAGACGTTCAGGCAGCATGGGCACAACAAAATGCGGAAAATACACCGACGTACCGCGCTGGTACGCGTCTTGGTCAAGCGCAGAGTTTGGCGTGACATAATGGCTCACATCAGCAATTGCCACCACCAAGCGATACCCACCACCGCGACGCTTTTCGGCATACACCGCGTCATCAAAGTCGCGCGAATCCTCACCATCAATCGTCACCAACGGCAAATGGCGGATATCCTCACGCCCTGCTATATCCTGCGCATTGGGTTCATGAAAACTTGCCACCTGCGCCAACGTTTCGCGGCTAAATTCATACGGTATATCGTAATTAAGCAACGTGGTTTTGATAATCAGCTCGCGCTCATTGTCATCAACCAAGCGTTCAACGATTTTGCCCGTGGCGTACTCGTGCTGCGTTGGGTAGTCGATGATTGCCACGCGCACGGGGTCGCCAAGCTGTGCTTGCATCGCCTCAACGTTGTCATCGGTGATGGTAATCGGCTGATGGCCATTTGGGCTAATCAGCTCAACCAAATAACCCTCGTCATCGTGCGCAAGCTTACCGATGTACGCCATCTGCGCACGCTCAATAACCTCCAACACACGCCCCAGCATACGCCCACGGTTGTCGGTTTGGGTGGCAATCGCGCGCACGGTGTCGCCATGAAATACCCAGCGCATTTCCAATTCATTTAAAAATAAATCGGGCATATCTTCAAGCAGAACAAAGCCAAAGCCTTTGGCATGGGCAGCAACCGCACCCACCACGCTATCACGCTCACTCAACGGGCGATAAATAAACGGGTTGCCGCCATCGGCATCGCGGCTAAGCTGGCCATCGCGCACCATGGCTTTCAGCCGATTGCCCAGCGCCTCATACTGCACATCGTCTAGGTCAAAATGGTTTGCCAGTTCGTGTTGTGTCGCCTCGCCTTTATCGGCCAAGGTTTGCAAAATCAGCACACGGCTGGGAATCGGGTTGTCGTAATTTGCCGCCTCAAGCGCGGCATTTGGGTCTTGCCAATCGTTCATTGTTGAATCTTACTAATTATTATGGGTAAAAAAATAGGTAGCAAATCGGTGAAAAATAACGCGTATCATGCGGCATTGCTTTACGGTAACACAGTTTGCCACCAAACGCTAGCTGCTATCGGTATGGGAGCGATAAGCAATTATTTTTGCCAGATGGTTTTGTACTTTTGTAACAACTCGTCAGGCGTTTCGCGCCGCTCAGGGTCGGGGATAATGCAATCAATCGGACATACTTTGTCACAGGTGGGCGCGTCATAAAAGCCGACGCATTCGGTGCATAGGTCGGGGTTGATAACGTAGGTTTTTTGCCCCTTGTTGTCGTATGAAATGGCTTCATTCGGGCATTCAGGTTCGCAGATGTCGCAGTTAATACAATCGGCGGTGATTTTGAGTGCCATTGCGTCAGCCTTGTTTGGGTTAAAAATTTGCGTTACTAAATACACACCGCCCGATTAGCCTTGTTTGGATTTGGCGTGGCGTTTGTCTTTGACCCAATAATGGGTATCTTGTTGGCGTAATTCAAATAGGTCAATCACCGCTAGCAGTTTTGACAAGCTGGCATAGCCGTAGTTTTTGCTTGAAATATTGGCTTGGCTAAGTTTTACGCCCACCTGCTGCACTTTTGCCCAGCCGTGAATATCTTGGCATTCACCAATCGCTTGGCGTATCGCGTTGATTAACGCGGTATCGCATTTTAACTGATTGGCTGTTGTTGCCACGGCTGCCGCTGTGTCGTGCGGTAACATATTAGGCGATTGGGCTGCTGCAACTTTTACCCAATATCGGCCTTGCTGGGTTTTAAGCGCAAATACCGCCAATTCTTTGAGTAAATAGGTTAGCGTTTGGTAGCCAAAATCTTGGCTGCTTATGTTAGACCGACGCTTAAGCACCTCGCCAACATTGGCAACCGTCGCCCAGCCGTCGCTGTCTCGACAACTTGCTAACGCTTGTGTGATGGCGTTGAGTAATTTTTTGTTGTCTCGTAACTGCTCACCCGACAGTTTTGGTACGCTAAGTCCAGCGTTTTCGGCGACCGTCAGCGGCTGATTGGCGTTTTGTTTGAGCGGATAAAATCTATCACAGGCTTTAACCAATGCCGACGCGGTTGCATGGCTGCCAAAGCCAAGCACGGTTTTGTCTGCACGCTTAAGTCGCAGCACCAACGGCGTAAAATCACAATCCGATGACACAATGGCAAACACCGCAATTTGCTGGGTATAGAGTAAATCCATCGCATCGACAGTCAAAGCCATATCGGTTGCGTTTTTGCCCTTGCAATAGTCAAATTGTTGCATTGGCTGCAAGGCATGGCGCAATATCACATCCTGCCAACCTTGCAAATGCGGCTTTTGCCAGTTGCCATACGCACGCCGAACCACAAGCGTACCCTGCACTGCCAAAATCCTTATCACCTCATCGATCTGTTGAGCGGCGACATTATCGGCATCGATCAACAAGACAATTTGGTCAATTTGGACGCTTACGGCAGTTTGATGAGATATCATGTAAAAATCGGCTCATCCACTTGCTTCATAATCAGCGCAAACTGTAGGCTTGCCGCGTCGATATCCTTAAACGGATTGGCAATTTGACATACCCAACCTGAACCCAATGCCGCATCAATCGGCGCGCCTTTTTTGTCCCACATCGCATCGAGCGTGTAGCTTACATTACCCACTGGGGTCATAATTTCAATGACATCGCCAACAGATAATTTGTTTTTGATTGTCAAGGTCAAACGCTCAGGCGTCACCTCGGCTACCTCAGCGACAAACTGCTGATGGTCAGTTTTGGATGAGCCGTACTGATAGTTTTGGTAATCTGAATGCACGTGGCGGCGCAAAAAGCCTTCGGTGTAGCCACGATTGGCTAGCCCATCCAACGCGCCAATCAAATTGACATCAAACGGCTTACCTGCCACCGCGTCGTCAATCGCTTGACGATACACCTGCGCCGTACGCGCAACATAATAATGTGACTTGGTACGTCCTTCGATTTTGAGCGAATGCACCCCCATTTGGGTCAGCTCTGGCACCAACTCAACCGCGCGCAAGTCCTTAGAGTTCATAATATACGTGCCGTGTTCATCCTCAAACATCGCCATCAGCTCACCTGGGCGACCTTGTTCCTCAATCAACACAACCTCATCGGACGGCGCTTGCACATAATCATCGGGCATGACGACATCACCGTTTAGATTGACGTTACCAATCGCCCCTGCTTGCGCGGTTTGCGTGGGCACGAACACTTCGGGCGATTTTGGCACGATATCGCCAACTTCATTTTCGGTGGCTTGATAGGTATTGTACGACCAGCGGCACGCATTGGTGCATGTGCCTTGGTTGGCATCACGTTTATTAATATAACCCGATAACAAACAGCGTCCCGAATATGCCATGCACAGCGCACCATGGACAAATACTTCAATCTCCATATCAGGCACTTCAGCGATGATTTGCTCAATCTCACGCAATGACAACTCACGCGATAAAATCACCCGACTCACGCCCATTTGTTGCCAAAATTTGACTGTTGCCCAGTTCACCGCATTTGCCTGTACCGACAAATGAATGACTTGTTCAGGAAACGCCTCACGCACCATCATAATCATTCCCGCGTCGGACATGATCAGCGCGTCGGGGCGCATTTCAACCACAGGGCGGATATCCTCGATAAAGGTTTTAAGCTTGGCGTTATGGGCTTGGATATTAACCACCACATAAAACTTCTTGCCCAATGCATGCGCATAAGCAATGCCTTTGGCTAAATTTTCTTCATCAAAATCATTGTTACGCACGCGCAGGCTATAACGCGCTTGCCCTGCATACACTGCATCTGCGCCATACGCAAACGCGTATTGCATATTTTTAAACGTCCCTGCTGGACACAGCAGCTCAGGCTTGCGTATTGGCAAATGCGTTTGAGCAGTGCTATCTTGCGTGATTTGGGCTTGCGCGGTGGCTGATTGAGTCATGACGGGCATATCCTGTTCAATGGTTGAACAAATTAAAGCCCTGTATTATAACAAAATTTTTGAGGGGTTAAAATAAACTTGAGTAATTTGGTTGGATTTATCGGCTTACATCTTGGCAAACTTAATCAGCTATTGCCGACAATGTTCAATAAATCGCAAAATATTCAAATGCATAGCGCTATTTACAGCGCGGACGCAATCTTACGGCTTGGGCATTTTATCGCCAACTTCGCCCATCATACCTTTGACAGTATTCAAAATATCAGCCGGCAAAACCACAGTTTTGGCATTGGATGATTTTGCCATATCGGTCATGGCTTTGATGTATTGCTCACCCAACAAATACAACAGTGGTATTTGTTGCTCACCGACCGCCTCGGCAATCAAGCGAATGGATTGCTCACTACCGCGTGCCAACACAACTTGCGCCTGTGCGTCGCGTTTTGAGGCCTCAAGCCGCCCATCGGCCTCTAAAATCGCCGCTTGCTTTTGCCCATCGGCTTTGGTCACAGTGGCGCGACGCTGACGCTCGGCCGCGGCTTGCTCCTCCATGGCCATTTGCATGGTTGGTGATGGGCTAATATCTTGAATTTCAACGGTTTTTAGCGTAATGCCCCAATCGGCGATATCATCAGAAATCGACTGCTTGAGCGTTGCTTTGATTTGGTCGCGTGATGACAACGCGCTGTCAAAATCCATATCACCGATGATAGAGCGTAACGACGTTTGTACCAAATTGCGAATCCCTTGCTCATAATCCTCGATACCATACACAGCGCGTTCGGGATGCACAATATTGATATACGCCACCGCATTGGCGATGATCACCACGTTATCACGCGTGATAACCTCCTGCGCAGGAATATCCAGCACAATATCTTTGGTGGTCACCTTGTAGGCGACGCTATCAACAAATGGAATGATAAAATTTAGCCCCGGCTCAAGCGTTTGGTGATACTTACCCAAACGCTGAATAATCCATTTGTAGCCCTGTGGTACAATTTTAACACTTTTAAACAGCGTCAAAAGTACCAACACCACCAGCACCACGGTTAAGTAAAACATGTGCCACGCTCCTTGTTTGCCATCTTAGGCTAATCGCTTATAATTATCGGCTTGGTGCAAAATTAAACATTATTGCGTCAAATGCTGCTGTGTCAGGCTTGGTGGCTGCATCGCACGCACAAGCAGCTCATTGCCCACCACATCAACCACAACGACGCGCTCACCGATTTGTAATGGCAAATCGTATTGGCTGCGGCATTGCCATTCATCCGCACCAAAAATCGGCACACTAAAGCGCACCTTGCCATTTTGTGCCGCAGTTGGCGCATAAATCACCATCCCCGTTTGCCCAACAATACTGCCTGCTCCTAAGCCTGCTGTCGTACGGTTGCGCATTTTTGGGCGAATATACGCCACACTTAGCCACGTCAATACCGCAGACAATGCTAACCACAGCAAAACTGCAAACAACACATTTAAACCCACAAGCCCGACCAAAAGCCCAACCATAACCGCTGCCAAACCTGACGTTAAGCACACCCACGCACCAACAAACAACTCTAAAATCATTAAGATAAAGCCGAGTACCAGCCAATGCCACGCTTGGGTGAATAATTCAGTCGTCATTCTATGCGTCAAAATCCTATTAATATTATACTAACAATTTTTTATGGCTAAAATAAGAATAATTTATTACTATCTTAGCAGAAAATTACCACAAAACAAGCGTCCAATAAAAAACCCCCACTTAGCTAAGTGGGGGTTTAGGATAAAACGCTGACGATGACCTACTCTCGCATGGTCGAACCACACTACCATCGGCGCATTGTCGTTTCACTTCTGAGTTCGGGAAGGGATCAGGTGGTTCCAACAAGCTATGGTCGTCAGCAAAGCTTTGTGCCTTGCGGCTTATAGAGAAATGAATCACTGAATCAGCGTTGGTGAACATATACAACCCATTAGGCGTTGTATAGTCAAGTCAAACGAGCAATTAGTATTGGTTAGCTCCATGCATCACTGCACTTCCACACCCAACCTATCAACGTCCTGGTCTAGAACGGCTCTTTGGGGAAATCTTATCTTGAGGTGGGCTTCCCGCTTAGATGCTTTCAGCGGTTATCCCATCCGAACATAGCTACTCGGCTGTGCCACTGGCGTGACAACCGAACCACCAGAGGTTCGTCCACTCTGGTCCTC